>CAUJEF010000173.1 GCA_963169515.1 Bdellovibrionota bacterium | reverse complement strand
AAGGGCGTGATGGCTATTTCGTCTCAAAGTAAAATTAATCCAAACGATCTCGCCATACTTGGCTCTGCATTTATTGAAGATGGCTACATCAAAGTAACGACACTCCCCCACGCTTTTGAAAACTTCAACTTAGACCTGTTATTTAGTTCTGATAAAATTCTTATTAATCGGTTCACAAGTCTTTTTGCAAACGGACGCGTGAACGCAACAGGCCAAGTCGAGATAAAAGATTTCAAAAATTTCCCGACACGCATTCAAGGCAGTTACGACAATGTCAAATTTAAAATTCCAGAAGGATTTAGCACTGAAGGGTCCGGGGATTTTTTAATAACAGGATCTTGGTTTCCGTTTATGCTAAAATCAAGCTATGTGATTTCAAATGGCCTAATAACGAAGAAATTTGAAAACTATCTTTCGAACAGCACAGTCAAGCGCAGTAATCTTTTGCCAGAATTTTTAAGAAAAAAAGGTTCACAAGTGCTAGAGCTAAATGTTGCAACCAATATCAGTCGCGGCGTACAGATCACCAACGATTTGATCGATGCAAAAATGTTAGGAAACTTAACGATCACTGGCACGCCAGAAAATCCCATTTTGGCAGGCCAACTTTCAATTGCAAAAGGCACTTTAAGTGGCCCCAAAGGCCCACAGATGTTCTTCCGCGAAACTCCGTTCCAGATTACAACCGCCGATTTAAAATTTAACAACCCCACTCGCCTTAACCCCGCGCTCTATATTGAAGCCATGACAACCGTCAGCGAAAAGATCGGAAATCGCACACAAAACTATGACATAAATCTTTTGATACAAGGAACCGCTGAAAATCCAGTTATAAATTTATCGAGTAATCCGCCCAGAAATGAAAAAGACATCGTTACATTGCTTGCGCTCGGGGTCTCTTCCGAAAATATTGGGGAAGAAAAAAATTCAGAGTTTTACCGCCAATCGGCAGAGATTGGAACGGCAATTCTGTCGGCAAATCCACTGGGGAAAGAAATCAAAAATCGCACTGGGTTCAATGTAAAACTATCCTCTGGTATGGACGAATCAAACAACTCCCCCGTTCCAAAAGTTACAGTGTCCCGCCAATGGACACCTCGCGTGGGCACAAGTGCAAGTCGCACATTTGGAGATTTTGTCACACAAGACGTAAAGGTAGAGTATCAACTGAATAAGCACGTTTCCCTGATTGGAAGCTGGGAAGGAAAAGAAAATGTACCCACCGCCACTGGGGTCATTCAGCAGAAAGATCAGAAAAACGATAGCATTTTGGGTTTAGATTTAGAATACAAGATCGAGTTTAAATGAGATATTTGTTTTTAACTATTCTATTTTCTATTGATGCATTTGCAAATATGCACTTTGAGGGTGTTCCAAACTCCCTCGTCCAAAGCATCCAAAAGGACCGACCCGGCTATCAAATAAAAAATTTAAGTCCGACCGAAATCGACGATGTCTTAAAATTACTGTATCAGTCAGAAAGGTTTGAAAAAGTTCGTGCCTATTACAAGGGCACTGTGCTTGTTTTCGAAGGAACCCCACTTCGAAAAATATCTGACATCACTGTGACCGGAGCTTCGCATTTCAGTAATTCCGATGTTTTGGAAGCTTTTAACGCCACAGCCGACGATCGCTATATGCAACAAAAGCTGGTGGATGGCGCAGAAGCCATAAAAGAGCTCTATGGAAAGGCTGGATATTTTAACACAATCGTTTCCATTTCGCCTGAGGCCATGAACGATGGTCAAGTCCACATTCAAATTCAAATACAAGAAAATATCCCTACACAGATCAAAGAGATAAATTTTGTTACGGAAAACGAGCTCCTGAAAGAATCACTTTCAAAGATTTTGAAAAAATACACTGGTAAACCGCTCAGCGAAGAGGCTATTTTAGAAATTGAAAATGAACTTCGAGATAAATTTGTAGAGGATCGACTTTTAAGTGCCGTACTCAAAGGCCCAACCTTTATTTACAATGAGAATAAAACTGAGGTTTCCGTGAACTATATTATTGAAAACCCATACAGTTACGTCATCTTCCTCGATGGCGAAAAAGAAATTTCTTCGAATGATATTTTAAATAAAATAAAAGTAAATTCTGATAGCCAGTTTGGATCCAATCCAACAGCCGAGATCGCAAACCGAATTAAAAATCTTTATGAGGAATCCGGATACCCTCATATCAAAGTTGCAACGACAGAAAAAATTCACCCGAAGACCTTTTCAAGAAAAGTATTTTTTAAAATAGAGGAGGGGCCGCGCACAAAAATAAAGGAAATACAAATCCGCGGGAATTTTTCCCGAGATCCTAAATACTATGAAAAATTTATTTTAAAACATTCAAGTCAGCTCGTCAAAAACCGATATTATAATCAAGAACACATCAAGCAAGGGACGGACAATTTAATATCAGAACTTCAAAACCAAGGATTTTTGCAATCAAAGATTCTTTCTGTCCAAGCTAGCTTTTCAAGCAATCGAGAGCAAGTAACCATTACTGTCTTGATGGATGAAGGCCCCCTAACAAGAATTGGTAAAATAAATATTGCAGGGATCGATGCATTTTCAAAAGAACAGCTACTGAAGGTTATTGGTCTAACTGAAAATGCACCACTTCAGTTAAACGCGATTGAAAATAGCATTCAGCGCCTCACTCAATTTTATAAATCAAGAGGTTACATGGACATGCGCGTAGAAAGCCAAAGCGCCGACATGATTAAATATAATGCTAGCCATACGGTCGCCGACGTCGAACTGTCGCTTTATGAAGGCCCCCAAGTCATCGTCGGCGGCATCATCGTTGAAGGAAATACCCTCACCAAAGATTATGTCATCATCAAAGAATTAGAATTTGAGGTCGGCGATGTGTTAACACCTGAAAATGTTGGATATTCAGAATCCAGCTTGCAAAAAACGGGGTTATTTTCACAAGTATCGATTACACAACTTGAGATTGGTACAAAAGTTTCAAAAAGAAATATTATTGTTAAAGTAGCAGAAAGTGACCCTGGCCTTTTTAATTTTGGCGTCGGTGTGAATACTGAGTTCGGTTTGACTGTCCGCGGATACCTCGGGCTGTCTTACAAAAATCTGGCTGGTACCGGCCGCAGTATCAAAAATCAGCTTGAGGTCAAACGAGTTACCGATCTTGAAATTATTGATCACAGATTAACAGTTGGATACTTCGAACCGTTTGTATTTGGCTCAAAAACACGCGGGCGTATTAATCTTATTCGGGCACGCGAACTTTTATCCCGTGATGTTGAAAGTAACCCTACAGAAGACGCAAAAGCAGTTGAAAGCAATAAGATTCAATTCTTACTAGAGCGCGAACTTACCCGACATTTAAAATTTACATGGAACCTTTGGTCATTATCTGGCAACCGCGAATTCCTCATTCCATCAAAACAAGTTACAGAAAACGTGGTGATTGGTACCGTTGGACCAACACTTGAATTAGATTATCGGAACAACCCCTTTGTCACGACAGACGGCACATATTCCAAATTTGATATGGAATACGCCGATCCTTCATTTGCGTCATCAAAAGATGTCCGATTTCTACAAGTGACTGGAAACGTCAACTGGTACAAACCGACAAAGGTCTTGGGCACCGTTTGGGCAAATTCTGTAAGTGGCGGTTATCTCAAAAACTTGAGCGACGTTTCCGGAAGCGCCGTCCCTGATATAGAAATTTTCAAGCTGGGCGGCCGAGATACCATTCGTGGGTTTAAACCGCTTGAAATTCCTGGCGAACTTGATCGGTCGGGAAAAACAATCCGCGTGGCTGACGACAGTCATTATTATCTTTTAAAAAGCGAGTTACGCATTCCGGTCTTTGGCCAATTTGAGAGCGTGCTATTTTATGATGGCGGCGCGGTAAATGTGACTGGTTTTGACCTAAAAGACGAATTTAGGGATAGCGCAGGTCTTGGTATCAGATATGTAACACCTGCAGGCCCGTTTAGGCTAGAGTACGGATATAAGTTAGACCGCGACCGGTCAAAGAACGAAGATGAATATAGGATTCACGTATCCTTTGGAACTTTTTAGATGGCACAGAATGAAACGCAAGAGCAGACAGGTATTGAGGTAAAGGAAAAATTACAGCCTCCGTCCCTATATAAAGTTATCTTATTAAATGATGACTACACGCCTATGGATTTTGTGATTCATGTTTTAAAAAAATTTTTTAATAAGACTGAAACCGAAGCTTATGATATAATGATGGCAGTACATACTCAAGGGTCAGGCGTCGCGGGTGTGTTTTCCTTCGAAATCGCCGAGATGAAATCTGCCCAAGTGAATATGTACTCACGCAAAAACGAGCATCCGTTAAAAAGCGTGATTGAAAAAGAAGGCTAACCTGTGCCTTAGGAGGATAAAAGATGTTGTCCCCTCGCTCACAAAGGATTTTAGAAACCGCGATTGAATATGCCGCAAAAAACTCTCACGAGTTTGTAACACTTGAACATATACTTTATGCCCTAACTTCCGATCCAAAAATTCAGCAAGTTTTAAGCGCATGCTCTGTTAACATCGCAAACCTTGAGCATGACCTTATCGAGTATTTAAAAAAGCAAAATCCACAAAACCCCAAAGTCCAACAACTCAATCCGCCAGCAACCCCAGGCGGCCTGTCCCCTGCCGGACGCGTTAAAGATCCGCCACAAATTACGTTGGTCATACAACGCGTTTTGCAAAGAGCAATTATTCAGGTTCAGAGCTCAGGAATACCCCTTGTGGAACCCGAACATTTGCTTGTCGCAATCTTTGATGAAAAGGAATCTTATGCGCTTTACCTATTAAAAAATCATGGGGCGACTCGCTTTGATGTCATTAATTTTATGTCCCATGGCGTTTCACGCGCTCCGATCAGTCCCTTCGGCGACATACGAGGCGCCCAAGAAAATGTTCAAACTCAAATCCAAAATTTTGCAATTAATTTAAATGAAAAAGCGAAATTAGGGCGCATCGATCCCTTGATCGGACGCGAAGACATTCTAAAAAAAATGGTTCGCACCTTGTGTCGGAAAACAAAGAATAATCCAATCCTGATTGGTGATCCTGGAGTTGGTAAGACAGCTATTGTCGAAGGATTTGCCAAAAAAATAGTTGAAGGCGATGTCCCGGAACAACTAAAGGACGCCGTCGTCTATTCGTTAGATATGGGTTCTTTACTTGCTGGAACAAAATTTCGCGGGGACTTTGAAGAAAGATTAAAGCTCGTTTTAAAATCCTTAGAGGACAAGCCTAATTCGATTTTATTTATTGATGAGGTCCACACCATTATCGGCGCTGGCGGCACACAAGGTGGCTCAATGGATGCCTCGAATTTATTAAAGCCAGTTCTTACCCAAGGAACCATTCGTTTCATTGGCTCCACAACTTTTAAAGATTATCGCCAGCATTTTGAAAAAGATCGTGCCCTGGTCCGCCGCTTTCAAAAAATCGATGTAAACGAGCCCTCTCGAGATGAAACGATTAAAATTCTCGAAGGCTTGAAAAAGACCTATGAGGATTTTCATGCCGTTCAGTATCACCAAGACGCAATTCGGGCTGCGGCAGAATTGTCTGACCTTCATATCACAGGAAAGGCTCAACCAGACAAATCCATTGACGTGATAGATGAAGCTGGTTCACGTAAAAAACTACAAAAGAAATTAAAAGGGAAGAACAATTCTACGATCCAAGTCAAAGATATCGAAGAAGTCGTAGCGGATCTGTCAGGGTTGCCACCGCAAACCGTCCGAAGCGACGAAAAAGAAAAGCTTCAAACCTTGGACAAAAATTTAAAACTGGTTATTTATGGGCAGGATAAAGCGGTAGATGCCCTGACAACGGCTATCAAAGTGGCTCGCTCAGGGCTTGGTCGCGACGACAAACCTGTCGGTAACTTTCTTTTTTCCGGTCCAACAGGAGTTGGTAAGACAGAAATTTCAAAGCAATTAGCTAAGGCACTTGGTGTTCACTTTATTCGCTTTGACA
>CAUJEF010000172.1 GCA_963169515.1 Bdellovibrionota bacterium | reverse complement strand
GCAAAATCTTACCCGGCGACAAAAAGAATTGGAACTTGTACTGCTGAAACAAGCCCAAGACCTACACATAAAACGAGCGAAAGCATCTGAGGATTTAGCAACTCAACTGATCCGAGAGCTTAAAGATCTCAACATGAAAGAAGTTCAATTTCAAATTGCACTCCGAGTTGTCGAACACTACACTCCGACAGGCAAAGACGAAATTGAATTTTTATTCCGCTCTTCTTCAAAAGAAGATTTCCGATCAATTGCAAAGTTTGCAAGTGGTGGCGAATTATCACGAATTCTATTGTCTCTCAAAAAAGTTGTGGGAGCCAACGATCTCCCCCGTACATATCTTTTTGATGAGGTGGATACGGGCGTGAGTGGGCCAACAGCTGAAAAAGTTGGCCGTAAATTACGGAATATTTCAAAGGGACAGCAAGTTATTTGCGTAACCCATCTCCCTCAGGTAGCAGCGTATGGAGATGTGCATTTTCTAATCGAAAAGGAATCCAGTAACAAAAAGGGGGCTCAAATGCACGTGATCGAGCTTGATAAACAATCGCGTGAAAAAGAAATCGCACGCTTGATTTCTGGAGAGAAAATTTCGAAAACAAGCTTGGATCATGCAAAGCAACTGCTTAAAGAATCACTGCGCTGAACCTGTCACCGGTAGCATAAGATATATGAATTGCTGCTGATCTGGAGTAATTTCAAATACTTTTGGTTGATCTAGCCACGACCCCAAATTCACCGACCGAGACTTTTTGCCCCTGACATTAAATTCAAAATCATCTTTCACATGAGTATGACCCGTAACCAATAAATCAAATGGATCCTTCTGGCACTCTTTCATTGCGTATGTTCGAGTAAAGTCCAATACATTTTGAGTATAGTCTTTTGTCATGCGAGCTGTGTAAACACGGCTCACTTGACTACTTCGCTCTCCAATCCAGCCCACAAGATTTCCCGGAATTCGGTGCGCAAGGATCTCAAGTGGTTTCGTCCGCAATAACCATCTTAAAAAGAGATATCCTTTGTCCTTTGGATTCATTAAATCCCCGTGTTCTGCACGCACTTTTAAATTTTCAAAATAAAAAGTGTATTTTTCAGGATGGACCTTTGCTCCAACACTTTTTTCCCAAAACCTTTTTAAATGAATATCGTGATTGCCTTCAAAATAATGGACTTCAGTACCTTGCTGCACAATTCTTTGAAGCTGAGCCACGATATGTGGAAATTTTTTTTGAAAATAAGTATGCTCGCCTATCCAAAAATCAAAAACATCCCCCAGCAATATCAGATGGCTCACATTATGGTCTATTGAAGAAAGAAAGTTAATAAATAGTTTCGCCTTATCTTTATCTTCTGATTTAAGGTGAAGGTCCGAAAGGAAATACGCTTTCATAATGTAAACCACTAGGGCCGGATGGGCACTAAGTCAAGCATGGAGGCTGAATACTTACCCGCTGCCGCGATTAAATTTCTGGACGACTCTGCCTTCGCAAGTATGCTGGCACATCTAAATCGCTTTTATCAAATGGCGAACTGCTTGCCTCACGGGCCATCGTTCGAGCCTTTTCAATTGGATCTTCAAAGCTCATTTCCATTGAAAGCTGGTCAGGATCACCTTTTCCCTTCACAGAAGATGCAACCGCTGCCTGTGCACTTGCTTTAAAGGCTTTTGCCTTTGCAAGCAGCCGATCCCTTGGACTCAATTCTGGCTCAGCAGGGCGTTGATATTCAGGATACCCTTCCGCCTCCGTCGCCATGGGAACTTCAAACTTTGGAGCTTCAGTTTTCAAAACTTCGGCTACGGGGGTTTTTGGAACTTCGAAGCGAGTGATCTCTTCTACGATCGGAGCTGGGGCTTGCTGTGTATGCATGGGCTCTGGCTGCGCTACAGTTGTTGAGGTCGGCTGATATGAAAACGATGCCGTTTTTGTTAGATGAACTTGTTGGGTTAAAAGGCTTTGTGCCTCTGCCATCGCTTTTAATTGGCTCATTTGCTTATCTACTTTGGCAAAGGAATGATTTGCAAAACCTGTTGCGATCACTGTAACTCGAACCTCATCGGTCAGTTTTTCATCAATCACAGCTCCAAATATAATTTCAGCGTCCTCGTCAGCCGCTTCGGTAATCAGCGTTGAAGCTTCATTGACTTCATACAATGACAGATTCGGCCCTCCTGTGACATTAATGATAATTCCTTTTGCGCCATCTATTGATACATTTTCCAACAGTGGAGACGAGATTGCATTTGTAGCCGCTTCGACGGCGCGGTTTTCTCCGGTCGCAAACCCAGTTCCCATTAACGCCATCCCTTGGCTCGCCATGACCGTACGAATATCTGCAAAATCAAGGTTGATAAGGCCGCGAATGTTGATCAGATCAGAAATGCCTTTGACTGCATTCAATAATACGCTGTCTGCTTTTTTAAAAGTTTCAAGCAGCGGCGTTTTTTCTGCAGACACACTAAGCAGTTTTTGGTTTGGAATTACGATTAAAGTGTCAACCGCTTCCCGCAACTCTTCGATTCCCTGATCAGCATGGCGTGACCGTTTTTTTCCCTCAAACCCGAATGGACGGGTCACAACGCCAATTGTGAGCGCACCCAGCTCCTTCGCAATTTTTGCAATCACTGGCGCACCACCTGTTCCCGTACCACCGCCCATTCCGGCCGTTACAAAAACCATGTCCGCGCCTTCAAGTTTTTCTACGATTTCATTATACGATTCAATTGCTGCGCGTTTTCCGACCTCTGGATTTGCTCCTGCCCCCAATCCCTTTGTCAATGTTGAGCCAAGACCGATTTTTACATCCGCCGCATGAGCTTGAAGCGCTTGTTGGTCAGTATTTGCGACGATGAATTCGACACCACTAAGACCGCTTTCAATCATCGTAGTGACTGCGTTATTACCGCCACCACCAACACCCACGACCTTAATGTTCGCGCCTAGATTTGTGTTTGCTTCAATTTCGAACATTTGTGTTCCTCCATGAATTACAAACTTCGCTTGCCTTGGGCAAACCAAGTTTGCTTAAAAAATATTATCTAATAATCCTTTAACTTTATTGACCATCCCTTTTAACGATACAAAATCCGAAGTGATCTTTGTGTGTGCCGCCTGATGCTCGTTGCCGTATATCAACAGGCCTACGCCTGTTGAAAAAACCCCGGACTGTACTGCACTTGTAATTCCGCCGATTCGTTCTGGCGCTCCTTTTCTTACTGGCAGATCCATCATGAATTCTCCCAATTCGATCAGTCCTTCCATTTGGCTCGCTCCGCCTGTGAACACGAGCCCCGAACCTAAGAGTTCTGATAAACCACTTTTTTGGATTTCATTATTTATGAAATTCAATGTTTCTTCTACTCGCGGTTCAATCACTTCACATAAATGTTGCCGCAGGACGCTTCTTGATTTACGTCCGCCTACGCCCTCAACCTCGATTGTTTCTTGCGAATCAACAAGACTTGCGAGAGCACACCCATGTTTCTTCTTGAGATCTTCTGCATTCACTTGCGGCGTCCGCAAACCAACCGCAATGTCGTTTGTAACATGAGCGCCACCGATCGGAAGGCTTGCTGTGTAGGCAACACTTCCGTTTGTATAAATAAGCAGATCACATGTGCCGCCACCCATATCCACTGTCGCGACACCCAGTTTTTTTTCATCTTCTGAAAGAACCGCAAGGCTTGATGCCAGTTGCTGCAACACCAGACCATTCACTCGTAAGTTTGCCTTTTGCGTACACTTTATAATGTTCTGTAGCGCAGATTTGCTGCCTGTCACAATATGAACTGCGGCTTCTAATCGAATACCAGACATGCCGATCGGATCAAATATTCCGTCTTGATCATCAAGCTGATATTCCCTTGGGATAACATGAAGAACTTCTCTGTCTTGTGGAACGGCAACCGCTTTTGCGGCCTCAATCACGCGCAGTATATCTTCCTTGCGTACCTCGTTGTCTTTAAGCGCAACCATTCCCTTTGAATCAAAAGATCGAATATGCGAACCCGCAACACCAACCCATATGTCCGACACTTGCACGCCTGCCATCAACTCGGCCTCTTCACGTGCCCTACGAATGGCTTCGGTCGTTGCTTCGATATTGACGACGACGCCTTTTTTCAAGCCATGGCTTGGCGCTTGTCCGACACCGATAATTTCTAATTTGTCTTCTTTTTTTTGGGCGATTAGGACGCAAACTTTAGTTGTTCCAATGTCTAAAGCTGCAATAAAATTTTCCACATCACCTCCGGTGATCAACCTGTTAGATGTTTGATCTGTTAATAAATTAAAACAGATCAAAGTCTCCTTATCGTGGAATAAGCAGGTCCCCAAAGCACCATCCGTGTTCTTGGCTTTGGTAAGGAAATCACTTACTTTTTCCCAATCCTTGGTTCAAAGATAAGCAGTTATCCTTAGTTTTAGGCTAGTCGTGGTTACGCAGCTTGACAACAACTTTCTTAGAGAAATTCGCATCGATGACGCGACTTTTAATCTGATTTTGGTCCAGGTAGTTGAGCACTTTATTTACACGAGCAACTTTGATTTCTGTATTGTCTGAATTCAATCTTACTTTTGCTAACGAATTTTTTAGCAGCAGAGTGAAATCTTTCTTTCCATTCCAAGTTACTTCCGAAACTGTGTCTTGGCTAAGATACCCATACCCAGGCAATTTCGACAAAATACTTACAACTTCGAACCTCAAGCTGTCATTCTTACGAAACTCTTCGTTTGCAAGCAGCGGGACAGCCGGGCTTTGGGAAATTTTCGCAGGCTCAAGCAGTGTAGAATCGCTCGCTATCGGCTGTAATTCACCGTTGTTCTTAGAAAGATTTGCTATGATTTTTTTGTATTCAAGCTGTACAACCAATTTATTCGGAATTTGCCTGTAAATATGCGCAGATTTAATCCAAGAAATATTTTTGAGATCCATTTCCAAATCGTAAATGGAAACATTCCAAATCGACTGGTCTTTGACGTGCTCAATCTTTTCATCTAACTGGTACTGCAAAGATTTGTAATATTCAGAGTATTGCGCTTCAGGCCGCTCCCAAAGAATTGTTGTAATATCAAACATATCCGACGAGATAATGAAATTAACAAATCCCAATGAAACAACCAAAAGGGTTAAACCAACGACAACCGACTTTAGCCTCATACGTTAATTATGATCCGAGTCTGCCTTATTGGCTATCTGACCTCGACCTTTTTATTTTGTCATTGTTAGAGCACTGAGTGCGTCAACAATTCCATGCTTTTGGTTGTCACGTTTGCTCGAAAAGGCTACGCTTGTGCCGCGAAATTATAGACACACCTGGGGTGGGGTTTTGAATCTTTCCGGTATTTTCAAAATAATTTCTAAATCGCTAGATCTTCCACCGCAACTAGATGGAGATTCTGTTGCTCGTAAAGATCCTTGTAGCTTTTGTAAATCTCGAACAGGAAAACGTCTCGCACGAACTGACTATTGGGATTTAGTTGAAGCAAATTTGGTTGAATGTGCCTGTGGCTTGATCCAAATCGATCCGATGCCGACAAATGAAGATTTTAGTTTAGGCTGTAGAGCACTGTTCCTGTATGAAAAAAAATCTGAAAGTTTGGCAGAACGACGTCGCCAACTGCGTAGAAGTTTTCGAAAAGGCGTGGCACTTGGTTCCGATTTAAAAAATCGAGGATTTAAGATTCGCCAAATTTTAGAGGTTGGAGCGGGCGATGGTTACTTTTGCAAAGGTATTCAGTTCGTTTTTCCTGATACAAAAATCACCTGCTTGGACATCGTCACCGAAGTCTTAGATCTGGTGCGTGCCCATCACAACTACGACACAATCGTCGGTAGCCCCGAAATCCTTTCGAAGGAAAAACATGGCACTTTCGATTTAGTAGTTGCTCGAGACATTTTAGAACACGTGCAAAACCCCGCACTTGTATTAGACAACATTTCTTCCGTTTTAAATTCGAAAGGAGTGATTCACTTCATTACGCCAAATGGTTTCGAAGACATTTGGCGAGCATACGCCTATTGGAAACTTAATCAGCAGCCGAGCGAGCTTCTAATCAACCATGTAAATTACTTCACTCCAAAAGCTTTACGTGCGGAGCTTGAAATGCGTGGCTTCAGTGCCTTAGATTGGCGCATTTTTAATTTTAAGGGTTTCCGCAAAGGCAAAGGCTATAAAATATCAGCAAAAGTAACAGCCTATCCATCGACAAAACGAAGTGCGACTGAAACTATCCGGTCAAATTCAATTTTACCAGTTGTTCAGGAGGAACTCAGTGCCGTTATTCCCCCCGTCTGGTCACACGCAGCCCTGAAACCATTTGTTGAGTATTATTGTCGTTATCAACACGATCCATCTCCTTACATAAACGCGGACTTGGGCATCGGTCATGAAATCTACGGAATCTTCCAAAAAAATTAGTTTGAAAATTTTTATCCAAATTTAGTTAAAAAAATGGCCGTTTTGATTCTCATCAAAACGGCCACAAGATAGGCATCGTGCTACTCTCCCACACACTTGCGCGTGCAGTATCATCGCCGCAGAGAAGCTTAACTGCTGAGTTCGGAATGGGATCAGGTGTTTCCTTCTCGCTATCGACACCAAATTTAGAACTTAATTGCTCAAGCGCTAATCTTGGAGCCCATAGTTTAGTGCTCTTTATAAATTGAACGGCTGATGAGTTTATTAATGAACGAGGCTAAGCTTAGAATGTGATTCTAAAAAAGCCGCACGACCTATTAGTACGTGTTAGCTGAATACATTACTGTACTTACACTTCACGCCTATCAACCTCGTAGTCTACAAGGAGTCTTTAGAGAAACCGAAGTTTCTAGGGAAAACTTATCTTGGAGTTGGCTTCCCGCTTAGATGCTTTCAGCGGTTATCCTTTCCAAACATAGCTACCCAGCCATGCCGCTGGCGCGACAACTGGAACACCAGAGGTTTGTTCATCCCGGTCCTCTCGTACTAAGGACAACTCTCCTCAATTTTCCTACGCCCACAGAAGATAAGGACCAAACTGTCTCACGACGTTTTGAACCCAGCTCGCGTACCACTTTAATTGGCGAACAGCCAAACCCTTGGGACCTGCTCCAGCCCCAGGATGTGATGAGCCGACATCGAGGTGCCAAACCTCCCCGTCGATGTGAACTCTTGGGGGAGATAAGCCTGTTATC
>CAUJEF010000171.1 GCA_963169515.1 Bdellovibrionota bacterium | reverse complement strand
TTCAAAAGCTCGAATCCACATTTGGTATTTCGGAAAGCGAAAACGATGTTGTGGATATGAACCTGGGTCATTTCGACGTCGTGGTTGTGGGCGGCGGTCCCGCAGGCGTGTCGGCTGCGATTTATAGCGTGCGCAAGGGTTTAAAAACTGCCTTGCTAGCTGAAAAATTTGGCGGACAAGTTCAGGAAACTCGTGGAATTGAAAATCTAATTTCGGTTCCCTACACCGAAGGCCCACAATTGGCTGCGAGCCTTGGGCAACATATTGCTCAATACCCGATTCAGATTTTTGAAAATCGAAAAGTAAAAAATATCAAAAAAGAAAAAACTAAAACTATAGAACTCGAAAGCGGCGAATCTTTATCTGCCGATGCAGTCATAGTGGCAACAGGAGCCAAATGGCGCGAGCTCGGAGTGCCTGGCGAAAAGGAATATCTCGGTCGCGGGGTCGCCTTCTGCCCTCACTGCGATGGACCTTTCTACAAAGGCAGAAAAATCGCGGTTATTGGCGGTGGCAATTCCGGTGTCGAAGCCGCAATCGATTTAGCCGGGATCGTAAGCCAAGTAGTTGTTTTCGAATTTAATGAAAAATTAAAAGCTGATCAAATCTTGGTTGATAAACTGAAATCCTTAAAAAACGTTTCAATCATTGCAAACGCGCGCACGCAAAAAATCGTGGGCGATGGTCAAAAAGTTGTAGGCTTAGAATACGAAGACCGAGCCACAAAAGTCGTAAAGACAGAAACCTTGGAAGGTGTGTTTATTCAAATTGGTTTGCTGCCGAATAGTCAGTTTTTGAAAGGCGTCGTCAACCTATCAAATTTTGGAGAAATCATTGTGGATCACAAGGGCCACACCTCAGAACCCGGAATCTACGCTGCTGGCGACGTAACCACGACGCCGTACAAACAGATTATTATTTCCATGGGTGAAGGCGCAAAGGCAGCTCTGGCTGCCTTTGAAGATCGAATGTTGCAGTAAGGTACGCCGTTCCCTTTCAGGAGACAGCACGTCATTTTGCTTGCACGCTTACGGTGCGCTGTCTCCTGAAAGGGAACGGCGTACCTTGACGAAGCCTTTCTTTGCTTCATAAATTACTGGCCATGGACCAGAGTAGTATTCGCCTAACGCAAACTGTTAAAAAAGGTGGATGTGCTGCAAAAATTGCCGCTGTGGATTTGAGAAAAATTCTTTCCCACGTGAGATTTCCCAATCCAGATTCAAATTTATTAATTGATGGGGCGCTCTTCGACGACGCCGCCATATATAAAATTTCAGAGGAACTCTCTCTCGTTCAAACTTTAGATTTTTTTACACCCATTGTGGATACGCCGAAATTATTCGGAAGAATAAGCGCCGCCAACGCCTTGAGCGACGTTTATGCAATGGGGGGCGAACCCAAAACGACCATGGCCATACTTGCCTTCCCTATAACATCTCTAGACCCGTCTATTGCCGTTGATATTTTGCAGGGGGCCTCTGATGTGATACGCGAGGCCGAGGCGTGTTTAGTTGGCGGCCATTCTATTGACGATGAAACTATCAAATTCGGGTTGTCTGTTACCGGATATGTGGACACGACGTCCATTTGGTCAAATTCAAAATGCCGCCTCGGTGATACCCTCATCCTAACAAAATCACTTGGAACTGGTACGCTGACCGCTGGCTTAAAGAGAAACGCTTGGTCCGAACAAGAAATTTCCGACGCAATAGTATCCATGGGGCAAATTAATCGAACTTCCGATCTGCTCAACAAAGTACAAAGGAGCGCCATACACTCGGCGACGGATATCACGGGATTTGGTTTTGCAGGGCATGCCATGCAAATGGCACAGGCTTCCAACGTCAGCTTTAAAATACAGTATGAAAAACTGCCTGTATTTCAAAAAACAATCCAATCGTTAACGGAAGGGTTTTTGACCAAGGCTCACCGTTCGAACAGAGAGTATGTACAAGCTCGCTGCGATTTTTCAAAATTTTCAGATAAAGACACCCTCGTACTATTCGATCCGCAAACCAGCGGAGGCTTGTTATTATCTGTTAACCCCTCTGAAGCCGATGAGACTTTACAAAGATTAAGAAAAAGATTTCCGTCAGCACAGATTGTAGGCGAGGTAGTTGAAAGATCGGAACAAGATTGGATTCTGATTTGAAGGATTTTATCGAAGAATCCGAGTTCTTATGGTTTTTAAAAAATCGACAGCACCTCATGGATGTGCGTTCTGAAATTGAATTTTCCGACGGTCATATTCCAAACTCTACAAACATTCCTATTTTGGAAAACCGAGAACGAGAAATCGTCGGCACGTTATACAAACAAAACGGCAGGGATGCGGCCGTGAAAATGGGGCATGAGCTTGTATCCGGCACCGTTCGCGAGAACCGAATTAATGCTTGGATCAATGCTTTGAAAAATATGAACCACGGTGCAATTACCTGCTATCGCGGCGGATTACGCAGTCAAATTGCACAAGATTGGTGTCGCGAATATGGCGTGCATGTGCCGCGAATAAAAGGAGGAACTAAAGCATTACGAAATTTCTTAATCGGAGAACTGGATTCTAAAATAGGGGCCTTAAATTTAAACGTCATTGCCGGAGCTACTGGGTCTGGAAAATCTCTCTTGATTAAGAGCTTGATGGCAAATAAACCCTGTCTCGATCTAGAAGCCTACGCCGAACATCGCGGGTCTGCGTTTGGTGGTTTTGATAAACCACAACCCTCTCAGATATTTTTCGAAAACCGCATTGCCTGCGAATTGATATGTTTGGAATCGCTTGAAAATGTATTAATCGAAGACGAATCCCTTATGATTGGTAACCTCTCCATACCAAGAGCGCTGTTTTCAAAGCTTAGGGAATCTCCGGTTATTTTTATTGATGAGAATTTGGATTCAAGAACAAAAACAACCTACGATGAGTATATCGTGGGATCAGGTCTTACAAGCGGCGATCATGGGAAAGCCCATAAGGTGTTCGAACACTACAGAAAATGCGTCTTTAAGATTTCGAAGCGATTAGGTGGCGCTAGGACTGCGGAAATCTTAAAAAATATCGCCGAAGCCAGCTCATTATACGACCGCAATCGTGATTTGGAACCCAACAAGATTTGGATTCGAAAGCTTCTCGAATGGTACTACGACCCCCGCTACCTTCTGAGCCTTAACAAGCGCAACGTCAATTGCGTTTTTCAAGGAAATCGCAAAGAAGTCCTTGAATTCCTGACAGGAACCTAGCTACGACGTGAACACGCCGCTCGTTCGTGTTACTGGCATTTACTGCTTCCACAATCCTTGCACACAAAGCAACCTTCTTGCAACTGAAGGTTGCGTCCCCCACAATCGGTACAACTGAAAGTAGACAGGTCTTTCACATAAGTCTTCAGTGTTCGTGCGATAGCTTTCGCAAAAGAGGTAATCGCCCCTTCACTCTTGAAAAGCTGTGACACAATAAACTCAATATCAGCGCCGTGTCTTAGGGCGGTCGAGATCATACGCGTGAGGGCTTCCTGCTCATTCGATTCGAAAAAACCGCGGATATCGGCAAGCACCCAACCGTCTTCGGTCTCTAAATTGTAGACTCCCTTTTTTAATTTCACGAGCTTACCATTCTTAAGTTTTAATGGCAGATGGAGCTTGCTTTTTTTCATTGCGAAAACTTCGTACGGATCACTATCCAGTAGACCAACCAAAACCACCCAATCCTCTCCTGATGTTTTTAAATGATGAATATTGCAATCAAGGGACTCTGCACGAGGCGCCGCTTTTGTACGGGGAATACCGCGGACCGCGGGCTTTCCAACCGCGCTGTCGCTAGAAAGAACAGCCAACATCGATCCTTCACGGTAAGACGTGCATCCTTTGATAGTACCTGTCTTATAAACGTCAAAGTAGAGGCGTTTAAAATCCTCATAAGGATAATTTTGCGGAATGTTCACGGTTTTTGACATTGCTGAATCAATAT
>CAUJEF010000170.1 GCA_963169515.1 Bdellovibrionota bacterium | reverse complement strand
TTCCCAAAATACTACAGTTGGCTTTTTCTTATTGGCCTTTCGAACGATGTCGTTAGTTTCAATAATGTCCACAAACTTTAGAGTTAGATTACCTCGCGTGTCTTCTAGACCTTTTTTCCAACCAGCAAGTGAAAAAGCTTGGCAGGGAGTGCCTCCACAAATTAGGTCAGGCGCCACAATCTCTTTGTTTTCAAGTCTAGATGGTATCTCACACATATCGCCAAGATTTTTCACTTCAGGATATTTCAACGCTAAAAATCTTGAGGGAAAATCAGCAATCTCTGAAAACCAAGAGAACTCGAAATCAAGATTTTTCCAAGCAACTGACGCTGCTTCAATACCAGAACATATACTTCCAACTAGAATTTTTCTACTCATCAATTGTTATCCCCAGAGGCAAGAACGTGTGCGGAAAATTTAAGCATTTAAATTTTGTCTTTGCTAGACAAAAGTATAGCGTAAAAAAACCAATAGTTTCAATTCATTATGTCTGGAGATTTTCAACTTATGCGGAGAGCTATTTCAACTTTTTAGCCAACTCGGTTCGCCATTTGTTTATATCGTACCAACCACAACCTACACATCCCTGTTCGGCCTTTTTTCCGATTTTCGGAATGCTGGCGTCCCAAACTTCGGACCCTTCATAAAAGAACGGTATACCATAAACTGTTCCTCTGTTGCCCGTCTGGAAGCACTTACGACAGACCTCTCGCTTTTGCTGGTTTCGTTGGTTTGAAAGAAGTTGAAAATCCTTTTTAAGCTCTTCATCTGATAAATGTTCTAGTGAATGCCTTCGAGTCTCAGCATCCCATCTAATTTCTGGAAACTTATGGTCAGGCAATAACCCTTCTTTTCTGCCAACCTTTGCTTCGTAGGCATCAAATTCGTTCAGGAGGGACACAATCTTTGACCTTAGTTCTGGACTCCAAGTTTCATAACCTGTGATGCCTCCTCGCTTTAGAGGAACCAAAATCAATTGCGTTGAATTACCTTCGCACTTAGAGCAGTGTCTTCTCGTATTTGTAGCAAGTGTGTAGCCAAACTCCTTCAAATCCTGAACCCTTCTTGCCCAGTTGGGGTTTTGTGGTAGGTCGCAAGAAACACAACACCAATTAAAGTTTTGTGCTAGAGCATCAAAGAAACCTTTGGTAGTTGAAGCATTGGGCTTACCACTCCAAAAAGAAACTTGTTCAGCTCTCCAATTGTCCCAGTTCTGTGGGTTAACTTCCTCCCAAACTTTATCTAAGTATTCATCCACAGCTTCGTCTTCAATCTCTGTGCCTGTTCGACGGTAAATAATAGGCACAGAAGTGGCGTACGCTCTGCTATTTTGATAGTGGAATACAATATCAACATACTTTTCAGATGCCTTTGAATGAAACCGAAACTCTTTTTTTTCAATCTTTGCCATTATACCCACACCAAACTAGAAACAATCTAGGATGCTCGACTCTTCGGTAAGTTAATGACAAAAGTTAAGACTATAATCGCCAAGCCTTAGGTCTTAATCCCAATAGCTAAAATGCTTAGTCGACTTCTAAGCCCTGAAAAAAAGAACATACCCACATCTAGTAAGTAGTCATAAGTCGTTTCATTTGCCATAGCGCCCTTTCTGCCGTGTCAATCAGCCGACCGATTGGGGACATCCTTATTCACTAACCACCGCCAACTTGTTGTCATCGGTTATGCCAGTCGCCCTTTTCAATTCTAAAAGGATTTTTCGGCTGATTGCCCCTAGTTTCTAACGCCACTTGGGTTTCAGCAATTTGTGAAAACCCCAAAGTGGGTTGAAACAATAAAACGAAAGGAAATTTTATGGCAAAAGTAAAACAAGAAATTCAGAACGAGAAAATGAACCGCGGTTTGGCCTTCGTGCCTTTTCACAAGGTGAGAAAAACTAAAAATGGTACAAACATTTTGGTTTATCTCAATTCAGGCTCTGCTATTTCAATCTCAATCAAGTATTTACTAAAAGTACTTGAAAATCAGGGTGAGGAGTAATCCTCACCCCTTTTTACTTTACCTATGATGAAGCGATTTTGTTCATCACAAAAAAGTTTTTGCGCGAATGCTTGCGTGGATATTTCCACGCCATTACAAAATAATTTGCCTTCACGCACATAGTAAACTTCACAATGGAGTGGCTGACCCTTGCCATTGCTTACAAGGAATGGGAGCAAAACCCATCCATCAGCCAACATAAAAAGAAATGTGGGCAAATTATGGTCGTAGACTAAACCTCCATTACATTCCAATTTTTCAAATATTGGATTTTTAAGAAATGCCTCTATGCCTTGGAATGGTGTTATCAATGTCTTATCATCTTCTTGGAGTTCAGCCTTTAGCCAAAACAAAAAAGAGGAATTCTGTTCATCTATCGCATTAAGAAGGGAAAAAAAGTTAAAAAACGATTTTGGGCAACATCCTACCATCTCATCACTTCCATCTGCTTTGACTATGTATCCTACTGGAAACTCCTTAACCTGGTCCAATTCAGTAATCCTAACAGCTTTCATTAAAACACCTCACCAAGTCTGGTTATCACCAGTGATTGCTCGCTGAAGACCTCTTTCAATGCTTCTTTAACCTCTGGTTTGCTGAGCGCCTCTAATTCCTGCTTTGTCCTGTTAGTTTTTTGGTAATCTGTTTGCCACTTCTTGTTCCAATCAATGTTTTTTATTTGCTCGTTAAGATGAGCCACTGATTTTTCTCCAATTTGCTGAATGCTTCTAAAATTTGTGTCCATAAATTTTCCTCCATTTTTTAAATGGAAATTTAAATGGCGAAAAGTCGCCAAAAAAGAGTGCTGGCAAAATGTTTTTGATTTTTTCTTTTTAATAACTGTGTGGATTGGCCGAATTTGTTTAACTCTTTAGCGGGCAAATCAAAAAGTTCATCGGCACTAAGGTGATTAAAGGCAATGCTACGAGAGCGAAAAAAGCGCAACTCAACCCTAAAAAGTTTTCTTTGTGGTTCAATGAGAATGTCCCGATACACAGGAGGATATAGCTGGAGTTTTTCTCCAGTGGCTTGTTCGGCAATTTCTACCTTTTTATTGTATATCGAGAGTTCAAATCCAGAATTGAAAATTTTTAATTCTTTAAATCGATGTTCTCTTTTATCCTTACTAGCTCTCTTATTGTCGTGAATAACTCGATAAAAGTAGTCCTTATGGATGCCCTTGAAAAAATGGGTGTATCCAACTCGCTCATTCAAAATTTTTATTAGGTCAATTCGTGTTTCATAATCTACTGCGAAGTCGAGTCGTGTGATTTTATAAAAGTTATCTTGCCGTTCAGTATTCGCACCTATCATTCTGGTGCGTTTGGATTTTGGATTGACTCCAATATAGATTAAAAATTTAAGAATGGCGCCAACTTTTTCTCTACCATATCTCATTAGGTGAGTAGAGCGAAGTTGAACCAATATTTCCCTAGAGTTGCTCTGGATATACTCGCTCCCATTGTTCACAAATTGCTTTGAACCACCTTGGACAACGAAGTTTCGACCAAGCAGTATATCCAGAATTCCATAAAATAGCTTATCAGCAGGCTCGGCATTTTCACCTAAGAATGAAATTACACTTCTTGGTCTTGTTATGGTTATATGGATGGTATCAAGGCCACAGAATACTTTATCTAACACCATTTCCATCCCCTTTGATTTTGATGGAAAGTGGAGCAAGGAACCTGCGTGTTCCGAACTCATCTCTTATTACGAACTTACCCCTAGTAAGGGTGTTATCATTTAGACTTGCGTCGCCTATTAGCTGGATGCTTTGTTGGGCATTACATTGTCCGAGGACCATGACAGGAAAATTGACAAAATCAGGGTAGTCGTAATCGCTCTTGTTAGGACTTTGAGAGGCACCACAGATTACGCTGCCTACCGACCTTGTTTGCTCAACAAGCCAATTTACAATTTGTCCAAACTCTCGAGTTAAATCAAATCGCTCTTTTAGTTCTAACTCATCGGCTGTAGGTTCTTTCGAAAGTCTGGGCGCTTGTTTTCCCGAGCCGAAATACTGTTTCATTTCATCAAGCACAAGAAAGAGTTTCTTGGGAACATGGAATTGTGTCTTCTTTGTGCGAAGTTCATCCCAGTGCCTCGGAGAAATGCGATGCGCCTTTAGGTATTCCAAGGTGGCTTCGACCTCTGCCTTATGCTGTCGCAGTCTTCCAACTAATTCTCGAAGGTCCTTCAAGTTAAATGGTTGGTAATAGGCACCTCTGAACCTGTCTGCGACATCAATAAAATCAGTTCCCTTGTTATCAGCTATAATCAGCTCATACTCATCGCTCCGACCTTGCTCATTTAAAGTTTCAAAAAATGAAATAAGCATTCCATTAATAAGCACTGATTTGCCAGAACCGCGAGGAGCTAATATAAGCAATGCTGAGGTGAAATCTTTTATACTCTCAAGAATAACAGGACGATTTAAGGCATCTATACCAAGGAACAACTGGCCAACACTTAACTTAGGTCTTTGGGACAACAAGAAGGTTTCTGGAAACGCCTCGGTATGGAGAATAATCTTAGGCTGCGAGGAAAACCACTGTTTCTCGTGCGTGATGAGTTCTATTTTTTTTCCAAACAGAGTTTCTAAGTTCTGTTTCAGATTTTCAAAATTTTTGATACCAAACGCACGATTATACTTTGAGAAAATAAGTTTATTGCCTTTCCAATAGACTTTTATTTTAGAGCTTATGCGCTTTTCCTTTATTCCTAATTTTTCATTCATCACCTCTTTCATTTCGTCTTGATAAAGACCAAGAGCTTTAAGTTCTTTTAGATGATATTTGCGAGATTTATACAGCTGGTAGGTGAAGTAGAAAAGGGTTACCCCTATCGCTGAAATGACAGCGATAAGGGCTTCCTTGTGCTTCAATAGTTCACTGATTAGTGGGTCCATTACTTTTTCCCTCCTAAATCAGCTTTGCGAAGGATGCGGTAGTAGGTTTGAACTTTGCCACCATTTGGACTTCCAATATTAAATATCTCTATTTCCAACAGATGCTCACCAGCCTCTAATTTGACAGCTGATTTACACTTTATGAAGTCTGGAACAACACTGTCTCCTATGCGTTTTACTGACTCCAAGATAGCGATAAAACCTAAACCCTTTTCTAAATCCTTTGGTTCGGTTGCCACTGATGATGAGTGGACTTTTGTTAATATAAAATGCTTCATACTATTTCTCCTTTGCCCTATGGGCGTTTTAGTTATGAGTGATTTTTGCCAATCAAAAATCTTGCTCAAAAATGTAAATGGAGAAATTTTTAGTACTTTTTCATTTTTTTTAAAAAAATTTAGAGAAAGGGGAAATAATCAATATATTGCTTATTTTATTGATATTTAGCGATGAATGCTATTATTGCCATCGCTTATAGAATAATGCGATGGCGAGGCTTCGCCTCCGCCTCTGCGGGCTACAGCTTGCCTCGCAATCCAATAAAATTATTAACTTAATAGTAATTAATATTAATTATCTAAAAAAAATCTCAATCATAAAAATAAATTTTATCAGCTCGCTTATGTTCATTCTTAATATATTAGAAATTTGCGAATGATTTTTCCAATAACTAAAATATGTAAAGGAGGAAATATGAATAGACTTAAAACAAAACAAAAACGAACTAAGTTAAATGATACCAGCACACAAGAGTTTATAGCTCGACAGTTTATGAGCTTAATTAGGAATACTAGAAAGCAAAAAATCTGTGATGCTTATGTTGATTATCTGCTCTTCTCAATTATTGGACACCATATTTTAGAGCATTCACCCACAGCCTTTAATGGATACATTAAAGAAATTAGGAAAAAGGTTCGGGGTAAGTAGTATGGAGATGATAAATACATTAGATAGGTGTAATGAAATCAGCAAAAAAGATTTTTTCCTTAAGAGCTTTGCTCAGGCTGAAATTGCTGATTTTAGCGTTAGGGGTTCATATTGTATATCACTACACAAAGAAGATTACTTTGGCTCAGAAGTTAATACAATTTATCTCACTAAAGTTGGCGTTAATAATGGATATTGGACTTATAGTAAGCCGACTCCTATCTATTATTTTTTTCATTATCCCTTGCTAAAGGAGCAATACCCCAAAGGCTGCTCAAGAAAGTTGATGAACAATTGATGGATGCGATTTACTACAAGAATATTATCCAAGATGAAGAGTTTGAAAGAATAGAAGCGCTCTATCCTGAGTTTTTTGATAAAATTGAGTTTGAATAGAAAATATCAAAAATATTTTTTTAAAACTCATTCTTAAAACTCCTATTTAGTTAATGAAGGCTCATTTTGCGAGGCCTTCAATAACAAAATGCCCTTTGGGCGAAGGAGTTAAGTATGGAAACGAAATATAATGGTTGGGAAAATAGAGAAACTTGGGTTTGTCAAATGTGGTTAAACAACGACGAGCCACTTTATCGAGCTAAGGAGGTATTAAGAAAGTCAGCTAAAAGTTGGATTGAGTATAGTGATGCCCTGAAAGATTTTGTTTTAAGTTTACATGGAGACCTTGAGAACAATCCGCCACTAAAGATAATTCGAATGTTTTCTGATATTGGCTCACTTCATCGAGTAAACTTCGATGAGATTGCTAAGAGCGAATTTGGCGAAGTCTAATCTATCTAGATGGTATTCTTCTTTTTTCAGCAACGCTGAGATGAACAATATTTTCTTGGGGTTGAAGAGTAAGCGCATCAGTAGCACCCTTAGTTTCCTCAGCTAGCATTCCTACGTACATGAGGGACGTATGGAGGTCGTCATGGCCGGCTATGGCTTGAACTTTTATTACGGGTACGCCTTGAAGTAATAAATTGGTAATAAAAGTCCCTCGAATTCCATGAAACTTAGTTTGTCTTATTTTTATCGCTTTTTGAAATTGGCGAATGATTTGGGCGGCTTTGCCATTTTTCCAATCTTTAAGTCTTGGTAAAATATATTCGCCATTTTTTCCTCTTAGCCTTAAAAGACACTCAAGAAGGTCTAAATTAATAGGAATTGTCCTATCTTTTTTCCCTTTTGTCGGTTGATGTGTTTCTGTCTTCCAATCATAGTTTTCTCTAATAAAAAGTAGGCGATTGTCCCAATCGACATTTTCCCACTTCATTGAAAACAGTTCCCCCGAGCGACATCCCGTTAGGTAGGCGACCGTGTATATATCAGACCAGTCTGGACTTACTGTTTTGGTGTATTCAATCAGACTTATCATTTCATTGTGCTTCATCACAATGGGATAGCTTAATTTCTTCTTTCCTCTAATATAAATACCCATGGCTGGATTGTGTTTTATTCTTCCCTTATCAACCATGAATTTGAAAACACCTCTAATAAATTTTAATATATTAGCTCTGGTGGCAGCCTTTACTTTCTGCTCTTCATTCTTCTTCAAGTCTTCACTATTTATGAAGTTTTCTATTTGTTCACTGGTGAAATCACTTAACCATTTTTTATTCCAGATAGCGGTATGTTTTTTTAGAGTGCTGATGGTTGTGTCCATTGTATTAAAAGAAATTTTTTTGTCCTTGTATCTTGTTTCAAGCCTCAAAAAATATTCTTCACACGCTCTTTCCCAAGTTAAAACTTTACCTTCATATTTGACAGCTAGTTGAGCCAATTCTTCTAATAATTCATTTCTTTTTTGGATAGCTTGTAAGAGGCTAGGGATGTTCCGCGCTCGCTTAAAAATTTGCTTTGCTGGTTTGTTAGCATCAACCTTAATTCTGCGATATACCCTCACATCATAGATGCTTTGAGTGGGATGTTTGAATATGCCATCCTTTTCTTTTTTCCATCCATCTGTGTTTTCTTCGTTGTAAGCAAGTTTCCTTTTAGGGTTTTTGCTTTTAAAATTTTGGTTCTCACTCATAGTGCCTCACATATCGCTTATCGTAAAAAAGCCGAGTAAAATTAAGGTTTAGTGGCTTAAATAGGAGAGAAAAAATTGACAGTTAGACAATGGTCCTATTTTCTCGCTAGCATAGTTTCCATCATAGCCTTCAAAAGCTTTTGATTATCTCTTGAGAGCTTGCTGACATTATCCCTTATGAAGTCTTCGTCAGTGCTTTCTTTTTCCCAGTCTCGACAAAGCTCATTAAAATATTTGACTCCAATTTTTCCGTACAATTCCAAGAACTGTTTTAATCGGTCGCCTGTTGGACAGTTTGCGCGACCATTTTCAATCTGAGATATGTAAGAGTCGCTAACACCGAGGGCCTTTCCAGCCTCTTTCATCGATAGGCCATGCTTCTCTCTCAATTTTTTTAGAATTCTTCCTTCTGGACTGATAATGACTTTTTCTGTTCGCTTGCTCATAAGTTGAGAGCTAACGCGCAGATATCTGATTGTCCACAAAAAACGCTACATACTTACTTAGGATGTAGTCTCTGATGCCCAATGGGAATTAAATGGGCATTAAAAGATATTTTTGTAATGGGGGACTTAGGCCTGTGGGATGGTCTTATATTGGTTTAAATCATTAAAAGTACTCGATTTTTATAAAATAGCCTCCCAAGCTTCATTTCTTGGGAGGTCATCTCATCTCAAATATAAGTGCGAGAAATTTGGTGGAGGTGGGGGGAATCGAACCCCCGTCCGCAAGATGTCCACTTAAGACGGGCTACACGCTTAGTTTGTGTTTGTTAGAAGTTAAGACTGTCCACAAACAAACTATCTTAACAGCACTCATCCAGTAAATTTAAGCTGTGTTGCTGGATCAGTTATCCTACACAACCGAGATGACTAAATGTCGACCTTTAAATTCCCGCCATCACAGAACTTAGGATCGGCTGCTTAATAAATTAAGCTGCTAGTGCGTAATCGTTGCCAATTACAAGTTTGCATTTTTTTATCGAGGCCATACTCCCCGGCATGCTCCTTAAGCTTCTCAACCCACGTCGAAACCAGAACACCCCCAGTTTCGTATAAGTTTAAAGCTCGCAAATCCTAGCACACTTTAGACCCTCTCTCTATCTAATTTTTAAGCAGATGGTGACCATCAGGGATGCCTGTTGCCTAATCTTTAATGGCAGAATACGCTTACGCTATGGCATCTCAAACTCGTCGCGATATCGTGTTCTTAGTTTTGTCAGGATTCTTTATTACAAATGCCATTTTAGCTGAAATTATTGGAGTAAAATTAATTTTGCTTCCAATTAATCTTCCCGGTGTTGGGCAGCCGGGCGCCAGTATCGGCGTGATTCCATGGCCCGTCGTTTTTATTGCGACAGATTTGATTAACGAATACTTTGGCCGCGACGGTGTAAAGCGTTTAACTCTGGTCACAATCGCGATGATTTCTTACGCTTTCGTCTTAATTGGGGTGGCGTTAAAAGTTCCTGCGGCTCCATTTTCGCCAGTAAACGATGAGACTTTTAATCTGGTATTTGGGCAATCCATGTGGATTATTATTGGTAGTATTGTTGCTTTCGGTTTGTCGCAGTTGATTGACGTTGCCGTATTTTGGTTTTTCCGCAACAAAACAAAAGGAAAAATGCTGTGGCTTCGCGCAACAGGTTCGACTGTTGTATCGCAATTGATCGATACGTTTTGTGTCGTGGGCATTGCATTTTGGTTACCTGGAAAAATTCAAACTACTGAATTTATCAGTGTGTCTTCGACGAATTATTCATATAAGCTTTTGATCGCAATCGGCATGACCCCGGTTATTTATTTCCTACACAATGTGATTGATGAATTCCTCGGTAGGTCTGAAGCCGAACATTTGATCAAAGAAGCTGCAGAAAAATCCATCCACCAGGGTTAGATTTTAATGGCTAAGATACAAAGACATCACATTTACCTTTTTTTAGCGCTTGTCATTGTTGCAAGATGGATTTTAAAGCCGTCCTACGTAGAAACAATTCAAGCAAACCCTGTTCGAGACCCCGGCATAACCATTGATTTTGTGTCGCTTTATAAAGAGGGTGTTGCACATTTATTGAAATTGCTTGCAATTCCGACCGTCCGCAAAGATGAAAACAAGGTTGTCGATTATTTAAATTCCGTATTCACTAAAGAAAAAATAAAAACTCGTTTAGTGGTTCATCCAGAGCGCAAGGACAAAGTATCTTTGATCGCTGAGATTGGGCCCGTTAATTCCAAAGAGGGAATTATTCTGATGGGGCACACGGACGTCGTCGAGGCGTCTGATTCGTGGATGTACCCACCCTTTAATCCAAAAGTCGTTGACGGCCGTATCTACGGTCGCGGTTCGCTAGATATGAAGGGTATGCTTGCCATGGAAATGATGACACTGGTGGCGCTCAATCGACAAAATTTTCCACTGAAAAATAAAATCATGTTTTTAGCTGCGCCCGATGAAGAAAGCGGAGGAGTGTACGGTGTTCAATATTTATTGGATAAATATCCAGAGCTTTTTAACGGCTATAAATATGTAATTAATGAGGGTGGATTCGGGATTCAAAACTTTCCATCAAAGGGCCAAAGTTTCTTTAATGTGCAGGTGGCCGAAAAGGGAGTTTTGGGCCTTGAAATAACTGCCAGCGGCAGTAGCGGCCACGCGAGTATGCCGCCCAAACACTATTCGACAGTCTCTTTGATGGCTTTTATTCAAAAAGTGATGAGCGAGTATAACTTCGTAAAAGTTACTGACCAGGTTCTGCCATTTTTTAATGAATTATCGATGTCTTTTAATTTCCCCAACTCATTTTTACTGCGCCGATTGCGCAATCCTGTTTTTAAGCAATTTATTATTAATAAACTTACTGAGCGCAATACGATGAATGCGATGTTAAAAAACACGGTTGCTGTTACGGCCTTGAGCACGCCTGCCAATGGCGTGAACGTAATACCAGACCATGCCTCGGCCATTTTAGATATTCGGTTGCTACCGGGGGAAAACTCACAAGCCATCTTCGAAGATATTCGAAAAATGGGTCGATATTATAATATTGAGGCAAAACGTATATCAGACTCTGAACCGACAGAAACAACTGCGAACACACCATTATTTAAAACCATCAAAGGTGTGGTCCATGCATCTATACCCAATTCTCGAGTGGCTCCATATTTGTCCCCTGGAGCAACTGACAGCCGCTTTTTTAGAGAAAAAGGCTTTATATGTTATGGAATTATTCCTATTCTGATTTCACTCGAAGAAGTGTCTTTGCTTCACGGGACGGACGAATACATAACCATTAACAATGTAGAAATGGGTATAAACCTACTAACTCAAATCGTGTTACAAATGAATTTGTAGCAGGCTTTACCCCAGATGCTATTTTTTATTCAATTAAGAACTTTGCAATTGTGGTTGGGCTTGTTGAGCAATGGGCGCCACCAGAGATGCTTTCCCAAGTGACATTGACGCCTCTTTCAACTGCGAGATTTTTAAATTCAACAACGCTTTTATAGATTCCATATTCATCCGCAGTTCCACAAGACATGTGAATTGGCGGAAAATTTTCATTTAGATTTTTTTCGGCTAATTTGATTGCCCAAGCAGTATTCCAACTCGTCGTGTCTGGGAAGTACTGGCGTCCAATTCCAAACATTGTCCTCACTTTTAACCAATTCGCATGATTTTCCTGTTGGTACGCTAGGATTTCAGCGTTTGATGCATACAGCGAGATATTTGCAATAATTGGACAAGACATTACATATTTATCAAATAGCCCTGGGTTTTTCAGAAAAATTTGAGACGCATTAAATCCACCCATTGAAGCGCCAATTAAAAGGCGGCGGCCAGTGTATGATTTTAGCTTGGTTTCAATTTGGTCAATAATATGTTGAGTGAAAAGCTCATATAAACCGCTAAAACTTGACGGATTTTTTTCGGCCAAAATCCAAACAGGTCCGAACGACAATGATGCAACGACAGGTGCGTTCAGGCTGTGGTTTTTCCAGTAATTGCGGATTTGGATATTTCTTTCTTTGTCTAGCCAGTCATTTTCGCTACCACCAAGGCCGTGAAAATCATAAAGCACATCGGCGCTTTTGCTGCCGTTGGTTTCAGTAATACAGTATTTCCAACTGCGGTTTTCATAGGTGTCAGAATAACAATTTCTTGTTTCCCCTAAGCTTGTTGTAAGGCTTGAATATAGAGTTTCTGCGTTCGTCGGTACGAACGAGAGCAAAAGTGATAAAATAAACATGATGCCCCCTGATGTATATGAGGCCCATTGTATTTCAGCGCTTCTAAAGTGCAATAGATTCTAATAGCGCGATGTCTCGTAGTGATGCAGCAGTGTTAAATAACTAGGCCGCTTCAGCGGGTTTGACACCTCATTCTGAGAATTCTTTTTTTGGTACATACCGTTACAGCATATCTTGGACGTCTGTTACAGAGGGCGGGCATATTTATTGAAATATAGATCCATATATTAATCGTCAGTGCCCTATAGAGGGTCTAATACGCGGGGGATGTATGTTACGGATACAGTATCAAATTGGGATGACAGTTGCCTTGATAGTTTTCAACTGTGTTAGCCATGCGGAAGAACCATTTGCTTACGTTGCCGATAATGAAGATAAACAGCTCGCTGAAAAAACGATGCCACCAGTAGCACCAGCAGACTCACAAGCCGAAATAATCAAGGTTGGACCTCCAGCCTCTGCTGAAGCTGATCCATTGAAGGGGTGGGAAAATCCAGATCAGTTTGACGCCTATTTGGTTCCCAAGGGAGCTAATCGTGAGACCGCTAAAGTTATTGAGCAAAGTAAAAAACTGCAAAAAAGATTCAAAAGCGCTGAAGATGGTGCGCCCATGGTTATCACTACAAAAAAGCGCGGCAAAAAATCGGCGTCTAGACAAAAGGATGGCCGTGCAGTCGGTTCCATAACTAAGAACTAAACCCTAGGTCTAGTTTTGACCAATAAATTGCCCCACTTTTACCTAAGCACTGTCATTTCTAGAGATGATAGTTCCCATGATGAATCGTCTTTTCATGGTTTTTCTCCCTTTCTTAATGTCCTGCGGAGGGGCTTCTGGCCCCTCCGGTTTTTCTGATCATAGCTTCGGTGAGACCACAGAGAAGATTTGTTATACAGATAGCTCTGAAACCTGTTTTGGTTTAAGAACCATAAATGCCGACGAATTTGGGTACGAAAAACCTGCTGGAAATTTGGATCCGACACAGTATCGCAAACCTGTTCGAGCTATTAAGCTAATCGATGTCGATTTGTCCGTAAAACTAGCTCCTAATTTCCGTGCGATTGAATTGATGAGCCCTGAAAAGGGGCCCATCGGAATTTTTTCAAGCTTAGTGGTGGGTCACTTGCAAACAATTCGAGATATCATCGATCAGGCGTTACAGGTAAACAGCGGCTATCGTCCACCCAGCTATAACGAGGGCCTTCCAGGTGCTGCCAAATGGTCACGACATATGTATGGTGACGCTGTTGATATAGTTTCGCCAGGAATTGCGTTGGATGGCCTGGCGAATGTTTGCCTGGAAGAGGGTGCTACATTTACGCAGCTTTATAAAAACCATGTTCACTGTGACTGGCGCCATGAAACTTTGGCTGAAGAATTTTTTGGTTCAGTTCTTTTGCCAAAAAAAGAAATGAAAGCTGGAATTTTGGCAGACTTGCGCGGCAAGGCCAGTTTGAGTCTTTCAGGCGAAATTGTGGTTGGTTCGCAAATTACAATTGAAAGCACGCTCACTGAACAAGAAGATCCTAATGAAAAATTGTTACGACAATGGACGATCGTTTACCCTGATGGCCATTCTGAAGAATATGTCCAAGATAACGTACAAATTGTACTAGTTGCCGGCACCTACGTGATCAAACACGTCCTGGGGGGCAATATTTACCTTGAAAAATCCTTCGACGTCCCATAAAAATTCAAAGATTATAAAAAGCCATGGCAATAATCACTCACTCCATTCAAAGCTGCGTCGATGCCCTAAAAAGGGGAGGCGTGGTCGCCATTCCAACGGAAACCGTTTATGGCCTTGCCGGGGATGCGTTTAACGACATTGCCGTTGAATCTATTTTTGCCATGAAAAGACGTCCTTTTTTTGATCCCCTGATTGTGCATGTGTCTTCAATAGAACAAGCAAAAAGCGTTGTGAGCCACTGGCCGCGGCCCGCCGACGTATTGGCGCGGGCGTTTTGGCCTGGGCCGCTTACTATGGTATTGGCGAAATCAAATCAAATCAGTGATCTTGTAACGTCAGGACTGCCATCTGTTGGTGTGCGTATGCCCAAGCACCCGATGGCGCTGGACCTGATTCAAAAATTCGGAAAACCGCTAGCAGCGCCAAGCGCAAATCAATTTAAAAAAAACAGCCCCACGCGGCCGGAACACGTATTAGAAGAATTTGCTGATACAGATTTACCTGTTTTAGACGGTGGACCCTCTGATGTGGGGTTAGAATCTACAGTTATTGGTGTGAATGAATCTGGGGGCAACCTGGAAATCGAAGTTTATCGCTTAGGTGCGGTCACTGAAAATGATATTCGAAACTGTTTAAGCGAGTACCCAGTGCTTAAAATTTCACAAAAAACCAGTGCGGCTTCACCTGGACAATTAGCTCATCATTATATGCCAAAAATTCCATTAATTATTTTTAAAGATTTGGCACAGGCTGAAGATCCACTTGTTTTAAAGCAAATTCCTTTTAAAAGTTTTGTGGACCTAGAGCTGAACGCGAACCCAGTTCTGGCTGCACGCGAACTATACTCGAATTTACGTAAATGTTCCCATTCCGGGTGCGATTACATTCGTGCGTTTCGCTCAAGCGCACAAAGCGATCAATTGTGGGATGCGATATGGGACCGTCTTACTCGCGCAGCAACCTTTAATTTTACAAAATAGAAAGTGCGAGGTCTAAATCCGTTTGACGGACTTGTCGAATTTGCATAACTCTTGTTGCATGAAACTACAAAAAACTGCAGGCATAGAATATCTTGATTTTCCTGTCGCCAATCCGGATCTGACGGTGGTGATGTTGCACGGCTATGGCGCCGATGCTTACGATTTATCGGGATTGGCCGGCGAGTTCACTACAAAACGTAAAATTCGGTATATCTTTTTAAACGCTCCGCAAACTGTGATTATTGATACGCACATGACGGGCCGAGCGTGGTTTGCAATTGATATTTTGGAACTGAGTTTAGTTATGCAACGGGGAAATTTTGAGCAATTCACCCAAGCTATCCCAAAGGGGCTCGAACACGTGCGAGAAATGGTGCTTGGATTTATAGATGCCTCAGGATTAGATATCTCAAAAACTGTTTTTGGTGGGTTCAGCCAGGGCGCCATGGTTGCAACAGATGTTGTTTTGCATTTAAATGAAATGCCGAAAGGGCTGTTGCTATTTTCATCAAGCTTGGTAAATGAAAAGGAATGGAAGCAGCTTTTACCCCAAAAAAAAGGATTACCGTTTTTTCAGAGTCACGGCCAAAATGATCCACTATTACGAGTAGAAATCGCAATGCGACTAGAAAATTTATTGCGTGGTAATGGCCTTAAAGGGAAGCTGCAGCTCTTCAGTGGTGCCCACGAAATTCCATATCCCGTCATCGAATCTGCCGAAAAATTTTTAGATACGGTCTAGTTTTTTTATGTAATTACAGTGGGTTAGAATAAATATACGTATTTTACGTATGATCATACGTAAAATACGTATATACTATGCCTATATGCGCAAGTCTGTTTTAGACGCCCTTTTTTCAAAAATTCGTCAGGATGTGCTTGGTGCCTTTATGCTTTTTCCCGAGAAATGGTGGTACCTTTCAGATCTGGCAAAACACTTAGGCGTGACGCCATCGAGCATTCAAAAAGAACTGGCTTCTCTGTCCGGATTTGGCGTGCTTGAAACACGAAAAGACGGTAATCGGACATATTATCGCCCAGATAAAAACTGTTCCATTTATAGCGATCTTCAATCTTTGCTTATTAAAACGTCTGGAATTGTTGATGTGGTGAGGGCAGTTGTTACATTAGAGGAAATTGAATTAGCTTTTATTTTTGGTTCAATGGCGACCGGGGGGGATGTCTCTGAAAGTGATGTTGATATTTTTATTATTGGAGATCTTAGTTTGGAAAAGCTTGCGCCAGCGATTCGTAAAGCAGAAAAAAAGTTGCAGCGCGAATTGAATCTAATGATTTTTTCCAGAGAAGAAGTTGTTAGCAAGGTGAAGGCAAAAAACTCCTTTTTACTTACTGTTTTAAAAGATAAAAAAATTTTCTTAAAGGGTTCAGAAGATGGGCTTAGATCGCTGGCTTAAAAAGGGCCTAATTCAAAAAGTTGAAGTTGACCCTGAAACATTGAGCGGTCTCCTGCTGCTCGCAGAACGTGACTTGATAGATTCCCAGTTAGAGGGTTTGTCTAGCGATCGAAAATTTGCCACTGCATACAGCGCCGCCCTTAGCTTGGCTACGTATGTAATTCGAAAGCAGGGGTATCGAGTGAAATCAAAAACTGGACATCATCAAATTACTTTTGAAATCGCGGGAGAATTATTGGACGAGTCAGTCGAAAGCCTAATTGGTTATTTTGATTTATGCCGACGTAAGCGACATAAGGTCGATTATGATTTTGTTAATGTAGTATCCGAGGCCGAAGTCTCTGACCTGATTAAAAAGGTCAAAGACTTCAGACGGCTTCTATCAAAATAAAAAAATTTACTTTTTAGACAGGCTTAATATTTGATGAACTCTTTTTGCTGAATCGCTTTTCAATGTTCCAAGTTGGTCACAACTGACGGGTTGATCATTTATTTTACAAGACTCAAAAAGAACAATGGACTCGGTATCACTAATTATTTGTTCTTTTGCGACTCTCTGCAGTTTTATTTGCTCAACAGCAGAAAAAACAAAGGTTCCTAAAAGGTCGGAATCCATGATATCGCCCTGTACAGCTATGCCAATATGAAGGGCTATATTTGTTGTACCATATTTAAGCGTAGCAACCGTACTTGTTTGATCAAGGGTAAATTGAAAGTTACTGTCGCTGCCTGAACCAGAAAAAGTTCCATGGGTATCAAAGTGCGTAAGCATTAGCAAGTTTGCCAAATTTTCGTTTAGAACTTCCAACGATTGCGACCATGTGTTATCAGCGCTCAGATAATTATTTGTATAGGTCATCGGGCAATTACTGCCGCCCAGCGCCTGCATTGTATCAGTCGTTATGATTGTGCAGGGTTGTAGCATTGCAATAATCTCTTCATCTGTTTTGCCAGCCTGGATTCGCATATCTATCATATCAGTTGCATGTTCGATCACTGCAATAATTTCTTCTGCTTTCTGTAGGCTTTCTTTAGAGTATCCGGTGTTTTCGCCGCCACTGTCGTT
>CAUJEF010000169.1 GCA_963169515.1 Bdellovibrionota bacterium | reverse complement strand
CTCTTTAGGCAAATATTTCTACTTTACCCCTTTCGAAAATACGGTGATGGGCCACTAGCTCAGTTGGTTAGAGCACATCCCTTTTAAGGATGGGGTCGATGGTTCAAGTCCATCGTGGCTCACCATTTTTTCGAAAAATTCTTTTGGATGTTCCCATCGTCTAGTGGCCTAGGACACCTCCCTTTCACGGAGGATACAGGGGTTCAAATCCCCTTGGGAACGCCAATTTTCAAGCTATTCGAACTCCCATCGGGAGTTTTTTTAAATTTTTCGCTCAAAGTCGAAGAATCCGCGTTGAGCGCCTCTATATTTGAGGCGCTAACGACAAAATGGAGCCTGAGAAAATCGGGTCCAACTTCAATGGTTCTACGGTTCTACGGCTCTACGGTTCCATGGTTAAACTTGAAAAACAATTTCGAGAAATCAAGTCTTTGAAAGATTTGCGAACACTCCAGCTAGATCTATCAATTCATATTACTGGATTTGGTGGAGGAATTGGAAGCGCGCACGATCAACCTGGATTATGGCAATTTGTAAATACTTGCGAAGCTCTCGGAACATGCAAGGATCTGATCGACGCACTCTACATTAAAGCACAAGAGCTTGACCAATTTTATCCGTTAGAAAGAGTAAAGAAACTCATTTACGGCGGAAGTGTAGATAATGGCCTACCCGCTAGTTTTACGACGACCAGAATGCCCGGGTGGCCACATCCATAGGATCACTTTCGCCGGAGAAGAATAACTGCGTCAACTAAACAATCCGAATACCGGACGTCTAAAATCATGATTAGTAAATTCATATTTACATAATATAAGCACTTTGACATATTCACTTTATGAAAAATGTTTCCGATGCACTTCTTCCCAAAATTGTAGAAGCAATAAAAAAGGAACTCTTTCCTTTGCGTTTGTTTCTCTATGGATCACGTGCAAATGGCAACGCACGTCCTGATAGTGATTATGATTTTGTAGCTGTCGTTCCAGAATTTGATTCAAAAAATCGTTATGATGTAATGTCAAAAATTTCATCTCAACTTTGGAAAGAGCTCGACGTAGAAGTTCAAGTTTGGGTTTACTCACAGACTGATTTTGATGACTGGAAAGATGAATTTAGTTCAATTCCCGAAACCGCTGTGAATACGGGAATTGAGGTCAACCTTGGCTAATCAAGGACGCATGGTCAAATCTTGGTTTCGAAAGTCTGCACAAGATTTGCGGACTGCAAAGTTATTGTTAGCTCAAAACTCCAAAGATTTTTGGCCACCTTTAGTTTTTCATGCGCAACAATCAGCAGAAAAAGCGATTAAAGGATTTTTAACATTTCATAAAATCAGATTTCCGAAAGTTCATAACATGGATATTCTTGTTGAGCTCGTCGCTAAGGCCGATCAAAAGTTAAGTCTTGAACTGGGGCAAGCAAGGATTCTCACAAAATACGCAGTCGCTTATCGCTACCCCGAAGAAAAAAAACCGCCCAAGCCACTAACACAATCAAACTGTGAGAAAATCACTGCACTAGCTGAAAAGGTTTATAATAAATTAGCAGTTCTCACAAATGTTACTGAGGATGCAGAGGAATGATATCCTTCCACAAGAAAATTATTTCCCTGTGCATGTTATTCACATTAATGCCTTCTTGTGCCCACAAAGAAATTATCGGCGAATTAATAAATAAAGTTCCAGACTATAAATATGAGTTCGATTTTTCTGATCCAGTAAAGCTCAAAGACAAACTAAGTACACTCAATCTTAAAAAACAGGAAGACCAACAAAAGCTTATTCACATTCTTATCGCGTATAATAATCTTAGAGTAGGACAAAAAGAAAATAAGATTGCACTAACTCCCAATTCAAAAACTCACATAACAATAAATTCTTTTTGTGCGGCATCTGAGAAAGCTGCCCCTGAATCAAAAGAAATATTCAGATGGTCAAAAGGACAACCTAAAATTCCACTAATTAATGAAGCATTGAGCTTCTACGCTAATAATCCAAAAACTAGCATTCAAAAAATGCAAGAACTTGTATGGAACCTGGGTAACGGAACTCATTATGAAGAGTATCCCGACTCCTCAAAAGAACTAGTTAAACAGATTTCGCCTTCAGCACCACTAACTCTACCATCACGCTTAAAATCCGAAATTATTGATCAACTAACGCCACAAGAAATTAAAGATACAGTTAGCTTTGTTAAAGGTAAATATTATTCCTTTAACGAATTTAAAAAAATGGTTGAAAACAAGAAATCAAATTTCGCACTACCACAAGGCAATTTTATATCGGAAATACCAGAAACAAATCTATCAACAGCTACTTTAAGTAAAGGGTATGAAACTCAAACTATTACTTTTTATAATCCCACAAGCAATATTCAGATTTTTAAAACGACAGAGTATTTTCTAAAACCATATCGAGAAGACGTTCAACCTATAATTTTAGCTTCGGTATTTCCATACAATGATGAGATCCAAAATATTTTAGAAGAATATGCTCTAAAACTGTTGAGTTATCTCGGATCACAATATCCAACCCTAATTCCCCAAGAAAAGGAATTAGTAAAACAATATCCAATTGAAGCTGCGATTGTTTATTTTAATTCATTCATAGCGGAAAAGGCTGGTGACAGATTCTTTCCTAACTCAGGAGCCAATGGACCTTCTGATGCTTTCAGACACTTTGCTTGGGCCGGACTGCTAACTCGAGATTTAGGAGAGGAAAAGGCTCGAAAATTTTTGAACACGCATGAATTAAAAATTGATCAGCCTCCCCAAGAAAAAGCTATGGATGAATTTAATAATGAACGCGGTATTCAAACGGCAAATCAGTTTTTGAAAAAAGGCAGTTTTGATAATGATGAATTGTATGAAAAAGCAGCAGAGGAAGTCAAAAGTGGCAGGTTAAGAGTTTTGAATCATGAAAAACAAGACAAATACTAATTTTTTTAAAAGATCGATTCAACTAATCTTTAAATGTGTAACTGGAGCATTTGCTCTAATTATTATTTTTGGTATTTTCTATTGGTACAATAATCGACTGTTGTTGTGGGAGGCCAGCTTAATTTGGACACAAGAGCCTTTCCTAGAATCAAAATTTAAAACAGGCTCAACAGAAGATCGTGCTAACATGAGCGTTGATCTTATAAAAAGTAAAAAGCTCATAGGCGTTGAATCAAATAAAATTCATGATCTGCTTGGTAAAGAAACTGGAGATTATTATTACAGTGATTCAAATATTACATACAGACTGACCCAAAAGGGAAATGCCGATTGGGTTTTAACCATAATCTCTGGAGACGACGGCAAAATTAGTCGGATTTTTATCCGAAAAAGTTGCTGCTCCATTTCACGACGGATATTAGATTTAGGTTTCGACATCGTCGACCCCATTCTTAGAAAACTCTTACTAAGTTTACTTTAAGCAAAACTAACGCGAAAAGACTCAACTTCTCGCTGTTCTAACTTCGGGTCCAGGGCCGGCTTCGAGTCACAAATCGAAGGAGTAGTCGCAGCTTACGCAACTGAACCAAATGGTTTTGATTCAATTCTTTTCAACTATTTAAAAATACTTATGTATTTAAAATAAATATCAAATAAATATAAAATATATTTAACTTTATCCCGATTTAATATAAAATATATTATACATTGGAGGACCCATGTACACGCCCAGTAAAGCCAAAGAAGCACTGAAAGAGCTAGGGGGACAAGTTCGTCTCGCGAGAAAGCGACGGCTTTGGACCATTGCTGATTTAGCTAAAAAAATGGAAGTCACGGCCCCAACAGTCATGGCCTTAGAAAAAGGGGCCCCTACCGTTAGTGTTGGCGTTCTTGTTTCCGCGCTTTGGCTGCTAGGGCTCGAAGCCGAACTGAAAAGCCTAGCCCAACCCAACGACGTAGAGGGAGTTAAGCTGATGAACAAAAGACTCCCTAAAAAAGTTCGCGTCAGCAAAAGGACGCTGAATAATGATTTCTAAGGAATGTTTTGTTTATATTCAACTTCCGAACTCTTTCGAAACGATTACTGCTGGAAAATTTAAATGGGAAAAGACCGGCGCTAATTCCGAAGTCGGAACTTTTGTCTATGGGCGCTCGTATTTAAAGAACCCAAATAAAATTCCACTCGATCCATTTCAATTGCCGCTCGAAGAGCGAGAATTTGAAGTTACTATCAATGAAGGCGTTCATGGCCCTATCCGTGACGCCAGCCCGGATAGCTGGGGCAGATATGTCATCCAAAAAAATACGCCACCGGATCAGCATGATCCCATGGGATATTTGCTGAACTCTGCCGGTGATCGAATCGGCGCACTTTCATTTGGGTTTGGGAAAAAGCCGCCCGCGCCGATCAGGTCATACAATAAAACGGTCAATTTAGGAAAATTGATTGCAGCTGCTCATAAGCTCGAAACAGATCAGCCCATTGATGACGCTGAAAAGGCTCTTTTGATGGTAGGGCCATCAGCCGGAGGTGCTCGGCCCAAAACCACAATAGAGTCCGATAACTGTCTTTGGATAACTAAATTTCCCGCCGTGAGTGACAAACAGAATTTTCCTAAAATTGAATTTGCAACGATGAAGCTAGCTTATGAGTGCGGACTCAATGTTCCTGAAGTAAAGATGATTCGAATTGGTGAACAAGATATTTTTGCCATTAAGCGTTTTGACCGAATTTACGATGGCTCGAAAAAAGACTATTATCGCCACCATTTCGTTAGCGGCCTTACCTTATTAAATTTAGATGAGAATGATCACGAGAATTGGTCATACATTGATCTTGCTGATCAAATGAGACGATGGATAGAGAATCCACAAGAAGATCTTCATGAGCTTTTTCAAAGGATTGCCTTTAATGGGTTGATTTCTAACACGGACGACCATCCGCGAAACCATGGATTTATTCATAATGGGAATAGCTATCGACTCTCCCCAGTTTATGATTTAGTGCCTAAGCCAGAAACTGGGACAACAAGGTATTTGGCCATGCCCTTTGGCTCGGAAGGGCGGAAATTCACACTTGAAAACCTTGTCTCAAATTCTGAGACTTTTGATTTATCGAAGGAAGAGGCCAAATCCATCTTTGAAAAGCTAAAAACCAGAATTTCTAATTGGCGGGCTTTTTACATGGCAAATGGTGTATCAGCTGCTGATATTCAATACCTTGAAAACTCATTTAATCATTGGGGCTCTCTGTAGTCGTGTTGATTGCAATCTGTAACCCATCTTAGTGCCAATGTTCGTGATACGAATTGTAGAACTAAAATATTTTACTCATCAATTTGGAATTCCGACCTCAGTCATTTTTCACTTCGCACCATTCATCATCTGAAGCGCGCTATCGACGTTGTCTGCGAACAAAACATCAGCATGGCTTTTGCCCAAATCAGATTTGTTAATCAACCCTTTGGGTTGGGCTCTAAGGCCCACAAGACATATTTTTCTTTTTCCATTTCTTAGCTTACGTATTGCACTTTCAAAAGCTACAAGCCCCGTCACATCCATTACAGCAACATCTTTCATTAAAAAAATCACACTCCGTATATTGTCTGTGATATCTGTGAGTGCCTCGGCCGCCTTTTCAGCGGCACCGAAGAAAAGGGGACCTTCGATTTCATAAAGAATAACATCTTGCGGAATGGGTTGGGTTGAAATATATGGATGCGAACCACTAGATACTTTATGTCCGCTACTTGCTTCTGCCATTCTTCTCATGAAAAGCAGAGCTGCTAAAACCACACCGACTGTCACCCCGATAACCATATCAAAAATTACTGTAAGGAAAAAACACAAAAGAAGAACGATTACGTCACTCTTTGGAGCGACTCGAAGAATATGAAAGAAATGCTTTACCTCAGACATATTGTAAGCAACCAACATCAATAGGGCCGCCAATGCTGCCATCGGCAAGTACGAAACAAACGGCGCAAGTAACAGTATAACGATCAAAGTAAAAAGTGCGTGAAAAACTGCCGAAAGCGGGGACTTTGCGCCAAAACGAATATTGGTCGCAGTTCGAGCTATCGCACCGGTCGCTGGAATACCTCCAAAAAATGGGCAAAGAATATTCCCGACCCCGAGAGCAACAAGTTCTACATCGGGATTGTGTTTGGTATGTGCCATGCCGTCTGCAACCACAGCAGAAAGCAGAGATTCTATAGCCCCCAACATGGCTATTGCAAATGCCGAGGATAAAAGTTCCTCTAGTCCCGCCAGTGAAAATTGAAACGGCGTCTCGTTGCCGGCAGTAAAACCCCAAGGGAAATTCATATTCGGCAAGGCCTGCGGAATGCCATGGCCAGCTACTCCGTTCACATTAAACGCAAAGCGATTTCCTATGGTCGCTATCTCAAGATCGGGAAACCAATATTTAAAAAGTGCTGCCAAAATAGAAATTGTTGTGAGTGCGACGAGTGGAGACGGAATTTTTTTGTTGAATTTAGGCCACAAGATTAAAAATGCAAGGGTAAAGGCCCCAATCAAAAACTCTGTAAAAGAAACAGTTCCTTTTGCATTAAAAAGTACAATAACTTTTTCTAAAAACCGTTCTGGCAATTCAGGAATCTTCAGGCCAAAAAAATCTTTAAGCTGTAGCGTTGAAATCACCACAGCAATCCCTGACGTAAACCCAGTGGTCACAGGGTAGGGAATAAATTGAATCATTTTTCCCATTCGAGCCAACCCCATTGCGACCAGCATGATGCCTGCCATAAATCCAGCAACAAGCAATCCACCCAACCCAAATTTATGCGCGATTGGGGAAAGAATCACGACAAAAGCTGCTGTTGGCCCTGTCACCTGAAATCGAGACCCACCCAAAAGGGCAACGATCGCTCCCCCGATGATGACGGTGTAAAGACCATGCTGTGGGGGAACCCCGCTGGCAATCGCGAGCGCCATGCCAAGCGGTATGGCGACCATACCCACAACAGCTCCTGACATCAAATCTGAACGTAAATCTGAAAGCCTGTAGCCCTCCTGAAATTTCTGTCGAAGGGCTGCAAAAAGACGAATTTTAACAAAAGGAAATACCTTGGCGGGTATTTGCGTATAACGATGGGACACCCTAACATTCCTTTTTTTTCAAAAAACCGCTTACCAAAAACTTAAAACGCCCACCCAATCGTCCATTCAAATGCAGCGCCGGTTCTATTAACACTATCAAAATCAACTGTTGTCGTCGCCTCAGCATTAATATTATAAGATTGAAAACCAAGTCCCAACATCATATTAAAGCTATTCCAAAACCATCCGTAGCCAAACAACGCCCCGATAATAGTGCCTGTTGCTTTGGCCGTATCACTAGTTATATCATCTTTCCCCTCAGCTGAAACATACATAGCAAATGGTCCAATGTACCAACCGT
>CAUJEF010000168.1 GCA_963169515.1 Bdellovibrionota bacterium | reverse complement strand
AAAACCTTCACACCAGACTCCGTCAAATGTTACCCACTCCATTTTGGCGTTACGGCCCACCATATGAGCCGCCGTCACGCCAAAAGTGAGTGGGTACCTTTTATATTTCTTCGTTTAGTTTGGGGGGGGGAGATCCACTTTTATATGCAGAAATAACTTTTTTACTTTTCTTAATCGAATTCATCTCATTAAAAATTTTTGATTTCTCACGATCAATTGTCGACAGAATATCCAAGTCTAAATCCAAAATCTCTTTAATAATCTTATCTTTCATTCGTAAAATTTCATTGATCGTATTTTTAAACTCGGAACTTGTAAACACAGCGTCCTCTTTGAGCGCCTCAATTCTTCGGGATATCAGAAGTTCAATTTTAGAAACCATCCCTAAAATATTTTCACGAGTATTATAAAATACGTCTAACTCTTCGTAATTACCTTCCCTGAACTTTTTCAATTCCGACTTATTAAGAACTGAAAACTTAATCAAGTATCTGTTGCGCTCTTGCAACAGATGTAGAATTTCGTCGTTTAAAGTAGCTGCATTATCCACTTTTCCCCCTCGATTCCGTTTTAAGTTTCTCAACTGCGCCCTTCCATCCTTCATATAAGTTCTCTAAAATTTTAACGCTCGAATGTAAAGGTTCTGGATCACCTTTGATGTTCGCTTTTACAAGTTGTTCAGTAATAAAATTATACAGACGCTCTAAATTTGCTGCAATTTCTCCACCAACTTTGTGATCTAGGGTATTATTGAGCTCCATTATGATGTCATAAGCCTTTCCAACATTTTCACCTCGACCGGCAATATCCTTTTTTTCGATTGCAATGATCGCCTTTTTTGTAAATTTGATAGCCGCCTCATACAACATCAAAAGCAGAGTCTCTTTGCTCGCGCTGAGCACCTGGGACTCTTTGTATTTTTGATACGCATGTTTGCTCAATTTTTTCCTCTACTTTTTATGTTGATGTCATGCTTGCGCCACCCAGATTTAATGCCCCCGCTCCCCCTCCGCCTAACCGCGCAGCCATCTGATCGCCCTGAGTTTTCAGTTTGGACATTGTTTCTTCAAGGTTTGCAAACTTCCTTCTTAAATTTTTTTCTTTGATTTGAAGATTTCTCTCTAAGTTTTCTATTTTTTGATCGGCTGTACGAATCTCTTGTTGCAAACCACTCCTTTTGTTTGCAATAGGGCTAAATGCATTGGACACCGTGCGGTCTACAAATCCCTTTATGGCATCGATAAATCCTGTGCCATAACCATCGCCCACAAAAAACGCACGCACGTCGTCGACCTGACCAGTGAGAATCTTGTTAAAGTTTTCCTCATTAAAATCTAGCGTACCGGCTCTGTTGAACTGAATGCCAAGTTGATTTAGCGACTTGATGTTTCCTTTTACAGAATACTGCGGACTTTGAATCAAGTTACGGATGTCATTTTGCAAACGACGTATAATTCCATCGCCCATCAAATTCCCGCTTGTGTCTGACTTTTCCGTTAGGCGACTCTGCGATTGGATGTAGCTTAAGACGTTGTTCATTGCTTCAACGAATGACTTGATCTTGCCACCAACGATTTGCGTATCCTCACCAACACTAATATTAATTTCTTTTCCCGGCGCAGCTTGCTTAATATCAAGCGACACCCCAGGAATCAAATCGTCGAGCTTATTTTTGTCGACTTCAATTTCAAATCCGTCGAGTTTTATTTTCCCATTTTGAGCATCACGCTGTTTATCGAAATAAATATCTTGATCCCCATCCAGAAAATATAACGTCGGATATTTTACCTCGTTGCCTTCTCCCACAGATACGCCAGAGATCATCAGGCGCCAGGGGGCATCCTTTTCCGTGCTATCTTTGATTACTGTAGCCTGCAAACCCAGGCCTGAATTGTTTATTTTAGCTGCAGCCTTTTCAAGAGTATTATTCTCACCATCAATATAAACTTCTTTTGTTCCGCTTGGTGTTTCAAATGAAAAGTACCCCACTCCTATTTCTGCCGTGTCTTTATCCGGAAACCCATTGGTGATCGCAGACGCCTTGTTCGCAAGTTGCATTACTTCGATATTCCAACTGCCATTTCGAACAATATTAGGGTCTGCCGCTCCAGAAACAATGTTGGGATCCCCTGAAAACACTTTCATATCCGTGAATCCCTTAGTACCCGCAAGTTCCTTTAGCGACCCACCGATTCCACGAATTTTCTCTTCGAGATCGTTTACATGTTTTAGCTTCGATTCAATTTTAGTCTTTTTTGCTTCGAGAGTTTTAATTGGCAAGCGTTCCGCATCGATCAACTGATCGACCAGATTCGGAGGTAGGCCCGTATTGATGCCGCCAAATGATATCGCCATATACTTATTTTCAATGATTTTAATGAATTTTTGTGAGTCAAATATATGGCATTGGTCTTAGGGTGAGCCTAAATAGCCTTGTTAAAAAGGTTACCCTTGTTTTGGTCATTATTTTGCTGAGAAATAAGCCCCCAAAGGTCTTGTTCTGGTATCCTTCGAATTATTTTTCCAGTGTTATCTTCAACAAAAACTGTGACTATTTCGCCGACTCGTTCAAGACGAATGGCCCAATTGTTATCCTTAACAAATGGCAACCCTTGCAAATGCTTCATCGCTTCTTGAAGCTCTTCTTCGGTCAGCTTTCGCCTCTCTTGCTCTTTTCCATTTTGATAAAATACTTGGGCATCACGCTCTTGGGAACTGTCTAATTTTGTCTCTTTAGACACTTCTGGTTTTTTAATCTCTAACGGGGTCAAATTCGGCCCCACTGATCTGATATTCATTCGTAATAGCAATCGGGATTTCACTTGAAATGTTTAAATACTCTACAAGACTTTTAGACCAAAGTTCGGATGAATTATAAGTAATTCATATACGGGTCATTAATGCTTATTTTGAACATCATTGTAACTACTTATAAAACCTGCAAATTCGAACTAAAATGATTATTTCAGACGTATCCTCTGCTATGACTGTTCCTGGATCTTTAGGAAATTGGGGTATAGGGTTGCGCTGGTTAGTCTGGGGGATTTTATTTTTGTTTTCAAGCCATGCTCATGCATTGGTCTGCCAAAGTGTTTTTTCAAATATTTCAATTGTAACTGTTTCTGAGCAAGTAAAGCTGGTTAAAAGCTTTGAATCCAAATCACGCAAAAAAGACTCGAAAACCTTTGTAACAAAATATCCTACGCTTGAAAAAATACTTTTAAATTATAAGACGACCATTGGACAAGTCCGAACTGGAATGGGCGGATACACTCAATCCAAGCGAAATCTTGATGTTGCATTTGAAATGTATTTGAAAGCTCGAATTACAATGCTTAGTGATATCCAGAGAAAAGCCTTAGAGAAAATATTCATGTCCGTAAACTGGGTCAATAGCCCAATCCTAGGAAAAGAAGACGATGCCGATGATCTAACAGCAGCGTATTTACCCAAAGATCAAATTATTTATTTTGAAATGCCAAACCAATATAAAGGCACACTTCTCCATGCGTATTTGTTTGCCCACGAAATGGAACACGCCATTCAGCATATTCGACTTTCCACGGCCTTCGATAATCATGACGTAAAAATTTCTGATCGAGCCTCAAATGAGCTAAAGTATATCGGCGAAATGGGGGCCATGACGGCAGAGTGGACTTTTTTACAGGGAATTTCGGACCATGAAATCGCTGCTGCAATTAAACAGGTCAAAAAAGCACGAGATATTGAACCAACCTATAAGACTTTTTTCTTAAGAACGCTTTCAAATGCAAGGCTATCAATAAACGAATACATAACACAAGAGCACCAAGCCGGCCGTTATTCCCACGAATTCTTTCAGCCATAACATAACACCGTATGGCCAGCGAAATACCACCGGAGAGGTCACCCCCCTCCGGATGGGTAAGGTACCAAGGGAACGGAGGCCGCTCCCCTTTTTTACAGATTTCTAAGTTTATCCAACTAGCTTAAGTGCTAAAGCTGGATGTTGATTTGCTTGCGCAAGAACCATTGTTGAAGCATTCAATAAAATACCGCTTTTGGTTAGCTCCGCAGAAGAGTCCGCAATGTCCGCATCACGTAACCGTGAATTTGCTGCCGACAAACTTTCATGGGCCGTGGCAAGGTTTGCTTGGGTCGATTGCAATCTATTTTGGACTGCACCGATTGTTGCCCTAAAACCATTGATTTGATTTGTAGCACTATCTAATTTTACCAGTGCATCACGCGCACCACCTTTAGATGTGAAATCAACACCATCAACACCAAGGTTAGAAACAGTTGCATTCAATTGACCACCGTCAAAAGAAATTCTGTCTTTGAAATCATCGTCACCTGTGTCTACTTGGAAATCGAATACCTGAGCTGTACCATCTAATAGATTTGAATGGCCAAAACGCGTACTTTGAGCAATGCGGTCCGCTTCAGCCACAAGTTGTTTTACCTCGTAGTTAATGTAGCCACGCTCAACATCGCTCACTGTATCAGAGGCAGCTTGGATTGCTAACTCTCTCATACGAGTCATGATGTTTGCAGTTTCAGATAAACCACCCTCTGCTACTTGCAACAAACTCACTGCATCTTCTGCGTTTCGTGACGCTGCTTTATAGCTGCGGATTTGAGATTTGAATCCTTCGCTGATGGATAATCCAGCTGCATCGTCTGCAGCCTTTGTAATACGACTGCCTGAAGCAAGTTGAGCAGACGCTTTACTGATATTGATTTGGTTTCCCGCCAAATGCCTTTGAGCATTAATGGACGGAAGGTTTGTGGAAATTCTAAGACCCATGATGGCCTCCTATAAATTTTGAGAATCAATTCTCGAGCCTGCCAAGGATCTTACCCATATAAGCCTTGGCAAGCCTGGCAATCATTGCCGGGGTTGAACACATTGGTTTTGCAAATTTGATTTTCAATCTCAAGAGCTTCGTTTACTTACTACCCCTCGCAGTCACTCGAAGGAAGCTGATCACTCTCTCAATTTCGATCGCATTCACGATTAACCTTTCGGCCAGTGTCTAGGCGACTGAAGTCGCGTCGAGCAGAACTGGACCAATGTCATAGGAAAACTGGACCAAGGTTTTGAGTTCCAGGTACGTTGGTCTAAAGATTTCTTAAATAGGAGCAGAAATTCCTAGCCGAGAAGAAGGTCATACTCGACTAAGATAGCCAGGACAAGGGACGGGGGGCGAGGAAACACTTACTCTGCGTAATAAAGCTTTCGAAACTTTGATTTTGGTGCGTATTGAAACGGAGAACTATCACCTAAACAATGATTATCGATTGGCGCGCTGATCAATCCACCCGTGTCAGGGTGTATTACGTGCACATATTTCAAAACGTCAACATCCACTACGTTCACCCAACGCAAACCTTGATTATTAGGACCCAGGTCATTCATTTTTATTTGGCTCATACTTTTCGAGGAATCGAATCGTCGAATGATTGGAGCCGTTACTAAATATCTATCGAATATTCGTGATCCATCAGAATTCAAATCAATGTCCGGATGTTCTGCAAGATAAATATTTTGTTCAAAATCAGACATTTTCTCAAATTTCTTTCTCTCTTGCTGTATATAATCACGCAAATATCTATCTACAATTGTCGTTTTATAACGGCCAATGATTTCCAATGGCATTGCATAGTCTATTTTTTCACCGTTTTCTTCCGCAAAACTCTCCAGCAGAGTATCTCGAAACTGGTCATCTGCCGAAAATGTGGGCTGCAAAAATCCTGTGTTATTCGCAAGCCTTATCCATTGAAAATAATTTAGTTTCTTCTGACGATGGAAGCCGGGAGATTTTTTTCCCAGCAATGCAACTCTGCAGGCTGGCAACAAATTTGTCGCAACCTTTCCCTTTGGAAAAACATCGCGGTGCAAATTATTATTTACATCCATATATAAAATAACATCGTTTTTTGCATCGCCTGCGACACGCGCCAAATATACATTGCCGTCCTCATCCTGGAGTCTCGCTGGTTTTATTGGTTGATACGGTTGAATGTAAAATTCACCGTACGAACTTAATGTCGGAAATACATCTATGCGAAATATTTTATCTGGACTTTTAAGCTCAAAACCCAAAAGATCGAATTTATAATCAAGCCTTACCAAACCCTCTCTTTGAATCGCACTTTCTAAACTTTCTTTTCTCGGAAGGTATGCATGCTTTTCATCAAAGCGACCGACATGGTAATAGGTTTGATAATAATTGCTCTTGGCTTTAACACCATCAAAGTTTTGACCATTTGTATCCAACACTAATGTTCCACCTACTTTTATGCTTTCAAACACATTTTTTTCTGGGGTAATTCTAACATTGCTTTCCATAATGCCAAATTGTCGAAAATATCCAGGTGGAGTTAATAATTTCAAATCGACTGTAAAATTTTGAAGCTTTGGCAGTAAGAACTTATCCTTTTCCTCTTGCGTTAGATCAGCACTTTGTGCCAAACCAAACTCAAAATCCAATGCTCTCTTTGTCACTGTAAACCCCAAATGATTGCTTTGATTCGCTCGTGTTACAGTGGCAATTCCCTGAATATCAATTGCTGCCATTTCTAAACCAGGCAAATGTGCACTTGCAACCGGATAATATCCTTTGCCCAAGTTTGTACGTCCGCTCAATGGACTCTTCTTTGGGTCTGAGTTTTCGATGTAGTATATGAAATCAAGACGGGCTTCTGGCGCACTGACAACAACGTCTGTTTCCATTTCTTCAAACTTTAAAATCTGGCGTTGAACAGCATTTTTTATGCTCTTATGCAAGCCAGTGATAACCCCCGCTACATTGTATACTTTTAAGGTTTTAGGATAACGGCTCCTCCATCGAGTATTGGATGTCCAATGCTCTTCAGTATCCACAGCATTTCGATCCAACATAAGACTACGTGCCCACGCAACAGACTCGCTGCCCATGGACAGGTTTTTGATTTGGCCGAGCGGAAGGTTAAGTTTTTCAATTATGTCGTTGCCATTTCCTGGTACAAAATCACCAATTGTCAATTTGTGAAGTTTATTGTTGTTATTGATGGCAACTAATTTATTTGCAGCGGCAGATCCCCAGAATGGAGAAGCCAAGCTAACAAAGGTATGAATATTTGATGGTGGATCAACATTTTTAAGAACCAAATTTGAATTTAACTCTTTTTGTAAATTAGGCCACGCTTGGGAGAGCCACTGTGGACCACCAGACTTAAACCAGCCTGCGTCTGCCATCAGCTGAACGCCTTCGTCGTAAAAACAGCGTGGCTGTTGTAGATTCTTCCTGTAACACGAGTTCAGATAGTGCAATACGACCGCACCACCCTGACTGTGGACGATGAAGGAAATGGGCGTATTTATGTCAATTGGGTATGGACGATTTTGTTGTTTATCTTTGACACCCTCTTCGATCAAGTAACTAATCATTTGTGAATTTATAATCTTTGCAAAATCCAGAGGGGTAAATGCATTGATCTTTTCTGTATCACCTTGCCCTGGGATTGACGGATAAAACAACGTCTTTATACGAACATTTTCCGACTGATATCGTTCCCGTAAGAGAGCCTCCATATCACCAAACGTCGTCGGATCACCTAAAAGGCCGTGAATCAAAAACACCACGTGCGGTGGCCTATCAAATCGTGCCGGCTTAATTTGCTCCGCGCTTACCGTCTGAACTAGCAGCGATATCAGTAAAATCGTCAGCAAAATAATTGGTACAGTAAATGTCTTAAGGAACAAAAATTGGCGCGCTTTCCGTTCCAGGTTGATTGTCGTCATAAATTCCCTTTAATGCGAGCGATTAAAGCAATTCCTGTGCACACTTTCAGAACATTTAGGTGAATTTATAATGACTGTTTCGTCGAACTTATCGACATGAAAAAAACCCTGGGTAATGTGGGGTTACCCAGGGCGGGCTTAAGAACGTCAGCCATGTCTTCACTTTAAGTGTCTGTGAGCCGTCGTTCTCAAATTTGTAAAAATTTTTCGAAGGGTTTATACCCTTCGAAAAGCTAATTTGTTATTAGTTAAGCAAACGCAACGCTTGATTTCCGACTGTATTCGCTTGCGCTAATACACCTACCGCTGCATTGTTGAGAACTTGCGATGAAGCAAGCTCCGCAGATTCGTAAGCAATATCAGCATCACGAAGTCGGGAATTGGCTGCAGCCAAGTTTTCGTATTGAATATCAAGGTTGCTTGATGTCGAATTCATACGACTTTGTACTGCGCCGAAATCCGCTCGAAGAGCTCCGATTTGGTTGATGGCATCGTCAACTTTTTGAAGAGTGTCCCGGGCTGAGTCTTTGGAATCAACTTGGATTCCATCGTAACCTAGAGTTGAACCAGTTGCATCGGCAGTTATTTTGTAAGAAACAATATTTTCTGCACCACCGAACGGTCCAACATGGAACTCTAATTCTTCGCCAGCTCCATCGAGCAGCGTTTTGTTACCGAATCGTGTGGTTTTCGCAATTCGATCTGCCTCTTCAACGAGTTGCGTAGCTTCTAGGTTCAGGAAGCCTCGCTCTACATCTGACACGGTATCAGAAGCTGCTTGCACACCCAATTCGCGCAAACGAATTAAGATGTTACTGATTTCGTTTAATCCACCTTCAGACACTTGGATTAACGACACTGCGTTTTCGGCATTGTATTTTGCCATTTTTAAACCGCGTGTTTGTCCTTTAATATTTTCCGAGATAGACAATCCAGCAGCATCATCAGCTGCTGTTACGATGCGGCTACCGGAAGACATTGCAGCAAGAGCATGGTTAGTTCGTGCTGACTGCTTACCCAACTGACGTTGAGCATTTATCGAGGCGATATTTGTATTAATTCTTAAGCCCATAAAAGACCTCCTAGATCTTTTTGACAACAAGAGTTCGCTCCTCTAAGCGCACTTGTGCCTTAGCCACAACTGTGGCAATTGTTAACGTTTTGCTGTGCTGGAGGTTCTTTTAGGAACAACAACGGTACATTCAGTGACTGCTAAATGAACCATCGTCTTTGCTCCAACGTGTTCGCTTAACTTCTCGTCCTTGGTCTAGAAAACTTAATACCTTAGTCGAGTAATTATAAAACGCGTTGCGTCTTGTGTTTAAAAATACTTGTTTTTTACTTTGAAAGTTTTTTCGACCTAGGTCTAGGTCAGTCTTAAAAAGGTACGCCGTTCCCTTTCAGGAAACGGCGCATTGTGATCTGTATTTCAGGAAAATAATGCATAGTCTCCTGAAAGGGAACGGCGTACCTTTTACGCCCGCCCCGGTTAGAATACTGAACTGATTAATTTACTTGCTCGCGCTGGCAATACTGAGCTTTGCGCAAGAACAGCCACACCTGCATCTTGCAACACTTGCCCTTGCGCAAACTTCGCAGCTTCTTCTGCAACATCTGCATCAGACAAGCGAGATTTCGCCGCCGATACATTTTCCACCTGAATTGCAGTATTACTTGCAGCTGTCGATAATCGACTTTGGATCGCACCAAAATTTGCTCGAATACCAGCTAGCTTTTCTAGCGCAGAATCAATGGATTCCAATGCATCATTTGCCCCATCTTTGTCTGCTATATCCATTCCATCAACGCCCATTGTAGACGCTGTGGCATCCGCATCGAGTGTATAGGAAATTTGATTATCTTCTCCCGCATTAGGGCCAACATGGAATACGAAATCCCCGCCACTCCCCTCGAGAAGTTTTTTATTTCCGAATGTCGTTGAACGTGCGATACGGTCAAACTCTTGAGTAAGCTGCGCAAACTCCTCATTTAAAAATTCCCGCTCGACATCAGATACAGTATCGCTCGCCGCTTGAACACCAAGTTCTCTTAATCTAATTAAAATGTTATTTTGTTCGTTGAGGCCGCCTTCAGCAACTTGGACCAATGAAATCGCATTTTCAGCGTTTCGGCCCCCTTGCTTTAAGCCAGCGATTTGACCCCGCAAATTCTCACTAATTGCCAATCCCGCAGCATCATCGCCCGGACGAACAATTCGAGACCCCGAAGCCAACGCGCCTAAGGCGTGTTGCACCTGGTCCTCTTGTTTTGATAAGTGTCTCATAGCGGACAGTGCCGCCACGTTGGTATTAATCCTGAGAGCCATAGATCCTCCTACGTTCCTTCAAGGCCTCAATCCCACTTGAGGTCAAAATAGACATGTATGAGGCTCACAGACATGGTTCATTTAGCAGTCATTGAACTTTTCGGCGCATAGCGTTAATACTTTAGTCTTTTCAAAGTAATATCAAATTAATACAAATACTTAACGTATTGCATTATAATGCCGATAAGTGCAATGACCCTTTAAAAAGGGTCTTAGAACTTAACAATGCTAATCGCCGGGGGCGATCTAATGAAGGTCATAGGGCTAACACCAGATAGCTTTCAACCTGTTAATAACTTCGAGCGAGTAGAATTCAAAAAATCAAAAGGTGTCTCACCGGTCATTGGTGTCGAGGGTGAAGCCGTGAAAAATGGAGACCACCATTCTTTCCAAACAGAACCTTCCCACTATGTCATTGATCTTTTGCAGAAAAAACGGGAGCGCCAGAAGAAGAAAGATTACACAAATCACCATAAGCTGAGTAATGGCAGAAGGGCTTACAAAGCCGAACCTCCAAAAATGAATCAGAAAGGGACAAAATTAAATCGTGAGGTCTAGTTCTTTTAACGGATTGTTTTTAAAAGGATAAGGGGAAAAATTTGATAAAAACTAAGCAGCAAAAACCGATTATTAATATGTGCCTGGACTTGCTGAAGTACCCACTGTTTTCGGATAATGGGGATGGGGTGCGAGTCAAGTGAGAGGGGGAAAGCCTTCAACGAAATTCAAGCCAGGGCTTTAGTTCTAAATTCAAGTTACGAACCGCTCAAGGTTGTCAATTGGCAGAAAGCTCTTATTTTGTGGTTTCAAGACAAAGTCGAAATTATCGAAGTTCATGATGCGTTTGCAAGGAGTGTATATAATAGATTTCAACTGCCAAGCGTGATCCGATTAAAAAAGTATGTTCGAATACGCGAGCATCCTAAAATAAGATTTTCGCGAGAAAATGTTTATATCCGAGACGGCCATAGGTGCCAATACTGTATGAGAAAATTTCATCCAAAAGATTTAACCCTCGATCATGTCGTACCAGCATCCAGGGGGGGCTGCAAAGATTGGACAAATATCGTTACCGCATGCCGTCCATGTAACCAAGAAAAAGCAAATCAAACTCTTGACGAAGCCCAAATCAATTTACGTCGGCTTCCTTTTGAGCCCAAATGGTTGCCTTCGCTACGCTTGTCAATTTCACCCATTGATGCTCCAGACGAGTGGCTCACGTTTCTAAAACGAGAGGCATAAAACCCTTTATGGAAAACCTTGGTGGCCAAAACATATTTTCAAAAGTTGATACACGCTCAGAACGTCAGCGCGCATATACACTTATCATTGAGGCCAGAGAAGAAGTCCAAGTTCAATTATTGAACAAAGAACTTGTCCGATGCAGACCGATGCTACTAAAAGATTCACGTCTAATTTTAACACCGATAATCCAACCCATAATGAGCAACAAGGAAGAGGTCATAGTCACCTTTGAAATTGGACAGGAAAAATATTTTTTAAAAACAACCCTGCATCGCCAGGGCCATGACTTTTACTATATCGATACGAATAATATTCTTTATAAACTACAGCGACGGAATAGCTTCCGCGTTTCAATTCCCGTTGGGTACGGCGCACGCGTAACAATTTCAGAAATTGGTGATAATGCAGCAATTCTGAAGTTACCCCTGGCTGATTTAAGCTCGGGTGGGTTCGCATTTGAATCTACTGCACATTTGGATATTAAGCTAACCAAAGGTGACATCATTCGCGGGGTAATTATGGTGGGCAATACATTCAACAAGTCGTATGAAGCAATTGTTCGTCATATTGCAAGCTACGGATCCAAAGGAAGCGGCCTTACCCGTTTGGGAGTGGAATTCATAAACATGTCTGCTCAGGACAAAGAAGCATTTATGAAAATCGCGATGGAAATCCATCGCGATATGTTTTCAACATTTAAAATTGGAGCCCGCTAAAGTTCCTAGCTTAAAAATCATATTTTGCTTTGATTGCCCAATCAGACACAATCTCGCCGTTGGTATCTTCTCCAAGAGCGTACAACCGCAAGTTCTCGATACCCATAGACAAACGATCGCTCAATGGATACAAGCCGCCAATTACTAGCATCGGACCAAATGTCATTCCAGGGGTAAACTCCGCAGTTCCTGCTTCATACGAAACCGATACAATTCCAATCCCTGCTCCGTAATAGAAATTCCAATTGCGTGAATTCAAATAACCTTTTGCCATTGCTCCAAGTGCTAAATTTGAAAACGACAAATCTGTCGTACCATAATCATCACCCGTGCCATGGTATCTAAGATACGCACCGTAAGAGTAATCTTTATCTGGAGCATACTCAAAATCAGCACCTAATGTTACAAGGCCAGAAAGCCCTGCCATTGCAGTTTGTGCATTGTTGTCATTCACAAATGAATTTCCAACACTAAAAAATCCAATCGCCCCAGATACCGACATCTGAGCTGCATTGGCACTGATTCCAAAAAGTAAAACGAACGCAAGCATCATTTTTTTCATAGATTCCTCCAAATCAGAAAATTAGACAGCTAAATAAAGAGCTTGGCAAGATCATTAACGGATCTGATTTGACGTGTGGCTTCTTGAATCTTCTTTTCGTGCTTGAAGCGAAGCAACGCCTGTCCCTCGGACTTAATTTTTCCGATCGCGTACCTGTGCTTTTGGTAATCTGATTTCTTCATTTTGATAAAATATTGTGCGACGTTTTCAACACCTTTTTTATCTATTGCCACAGTCTGAAACACAGGCGTTTTTTTTTCGTCCATTTTTATCGAATGATTGAGTTCATTCACAAGACTATCAGCTCCCGGTCGGTCTGACTTATTCACAATAAATGTGTTTGCAATTTCCATAAGTCCGGCCTTCATTAACTGTATTCCATCGCCACTTTCAGGAACGAGCACAACGGCAACGTGATCGGCTACATTTACGACCTCAAGCTCTGTCTGCCCCACGCCCACCGTTTCAATAATCACAATATCAAAGCCCCAAGCATCAAAACCCTTTAATAACAGGTAGCTTGATGCACTTAACCCGCCGGGACTTCCCCTTGAACCGATCGAACGAACAAAGACCTCAGGATCGTTCAAAGCCTCAGCATATCGAATTCGATCGCCCAATAAAGCGCCTTGTGAAAAGGGGCTGCTGGGGTCCACGGCCAAAACGCCAACTTTCAAATTTTGTTTTCTGAACTCCTGAATCAGAGCTGAAATCAAAGTGGATTTTCCAGCTCCGGGCGGACCCGTAATCCCAATTCTAAAAGCAAGCCTTTTTGGATTTATGAGGTCTTTGTATTTCAATGTCTGAATCCCAGCCCGATCGATTTCCGTTAAAAGCTGTGCAAACGCCTGATAATCATCATATTTTTTAGATTTTAATAAGGACCCAATTTTGTCAGTCACCTTTTCCTGCCCATAAGGATGTAAACACCTAAAATCTCTATGATATTTTCGTTTCATGATGTCATGTGTGCACCCATTCAACAAGTGAAAATTTGGGGGCAATTCAAAATTTATGTAAATTCAAGGACTTAGAGTGGTCTTACCTTTGCGTATACCACCAGATAGAGAGGAAGTAGTTGGTCTTACTCTAAGCAGATCAACGATTGCGAAGCATGAAAAAAGGACTATTTTTTATAGCAGTAGGATTGCTGGTCATCGGATACTTGAACTCATCAAGGGAACCAGTGGCGACGAATAATCGCAAAGTGAAAAAAATAAGCGAAATCGAACCCGTCAGTCAAGAATTGCAGCGTCTGCGCGACGCCTACACGTCAACATGGAAGGGGCATGCAATGGCTGAATCGGATCGTAAGAACCTTCAATCGCCAGGCCAAATTGTTCCAACGAAACCCGCTGTAACCGCCGCAAAGAAAAAAGAAGATCTTAAAAAGAAAAAGAAAAAAATTGCGCGAAAATTAAAACGAAAGGGCTTTGATGTTCAAATCGTGAACAACAATGGTCGACCTCATTCAGCCAATACAAATGGCACCCGTATTGCTGAAGCGACATACCCAGTTCCCTATGTAGCTTCAACAGAATCACAAAACGAAACACCAACTGATGTTGAAGGATGGATGAAGCGTTTAACAAATCCTGTAAACAAGGAAGCTCTGGATAATTTGATTTTGAGCTTCCAATCCGGTCTTATCACGGGAGAGCTTTTTTATGCTGTCGTTGATGAGCTTATAAAAAGTGATGAAATGAAAGTGCAAGAGCTTGGTTTAATTGCATTGAATGCCACCCCAAGCCCGCAGAGTTTTGATAGAACGGTTAAATTTATCGAGCGCGAATCTTCGAATAACACGAATGCCGACAACGCTCGAGATGTAATTATGTCATATAAAAAAATCGAACTCGTTCATGTGCTAAACAATCAAATCTATTCCATAGACGCTGGAATTCAATTTCAAGCAGTGAAGCTGATTCGGGAATCAGCTTTGGATATGTTGAAATTAAAACCACAACAGGACCCCAATGCTCCGCAACCATCCCCGGGTCCATCGCAGACACCGATCCGAGCCATTTCATCCCGCAATCTTCGAGTCTACGAACAATCCTTTACAGCGATACAATCCATTTTGGCGAGCGGACGTACATCGAATCAAGCCATATTCCAAGAAACAATTCAAATCTTAGAACAGTTGTTAAAATCTTAATGCAGACGCAATTACTTGCAACCACATCGGCCACCATGGCACGATAAGATATGTGGCTTGTTCTGTTATCTTTACTGGTATCATCCTCTTTTTCGAAAGTTAATTTACCTACAAATCTGACTTCAACAGACCGAAATAAAGCACTCGAAGTTTTAGGACATGGTACAAGCACAAAGCTTTTAACAGACCCCTATCCCCTCGGCGGATACGCAGGGTTTGAAGTTGGCTTGTCAGTCGAATCCATCGCAATTGACGAAATCGCGCACCTGGGCGCCACCACCGAAGAACAGGATCAATTCACCTACCCAATTATTTCAATTGGCAAAGGTTTGTTTAACAATTTTGATTCGTTTCTAAACTTTATGCCCTTTAATGAAGGAACAGGCCTAAGCGTTTACGGAGCACTTCTTCGATACGGATTTTACCAAACTAAATATTTCCCAGCCAATTTTTCAGCTGTCGTTCACATGAATACATGCAACATTAATAATCAAATCATCAACCAATCGGTTGGTTATGATCTTGTGGCCGGAATTAATGTTCGTAACTTTTCGGTCTATTTGGGCGCGGGTCAGTTACGCTCACGTGGCGAATTTATCGGCGGTCCTGGTGGCATTGTTGCCATTGAAAATGGATCACAATCAAACAAAATCAATATTATCAGCACTTTTCATTCTGTTCTTGGCGGCACTGTGCACTTTGATGAATTTTTTATTGCAGCTCAAGTTGACCAATACGCGCAACCCACATTTAGCGTAAAACTGGGCTATCGGAACTAAATTTTTTTAAGAATATTCGTTGTAGATTTCCCTTCAACAAACGGAAGGGATTTTACAGACCCGCCATAGGATTTTACAAACTTAGACCCAACAATTTGATCTTCCTTCCAATCGCCACCCTTAACCAAAATATCAGGCCTCACGGTGTGAATTAAAACTTCTGGAGTGTCTTCCGAAAATAATGTGACAAAACTTACACATTCCAGCGCCGCAATAATTTCTGCCCGATCTTTTTCATTCTGTACGGGACGCTTTTCACCTTTCAGTTTTCTAACAGATGCATCTGTATTTACGGCAACGATCAGCAAATCTCCCAATGCTCTTGCCTGCTGAAGATATCGAATGTGTCCGACATGCAGGATATCAAAACATCCTTTCGTAAAAACGACTTTTTGATTTTTACGAACTTTATCTAAAATTTGTATCAATTTCTTTTGATCTAAATTTTTTTCCACTTAACGCTTGTACAGTTCTAGCCCACTGAAGCTCGCTGCAAGGTCTTTGCGTGCGATGAGGGACAAAAGAGGAATTGTGACAACACCAGTTAAGAGCACAATAAGTGATCGCCAAAATACGCGAATCGGATACGCTATTTTGTTTTGATTTTGCGGTTTTCCAAGCTGCATATCGAACACCCATTCACCCAGTGTACTGCCAAAGAAGCTGCGCGAAAGTACAAGGTACAACACCAACACGGACGCTATAAGCAGTCCTGTTCCCAGCTGCATACCGATGTCAAATGTGATGGTGCTTAGAACCTTGAAAATATCGATATCACCAAAAATCATCAAAGACATTGCAAAGAGACAAGCAACACCCACTGTTACAATCAGGTCAAAAAAGTAGGCCCCAATATGGCCTACCGTAGGTATAAACTGTACGGAATCAAAATCGAATGGTTTCTTTGTCATTAATGGAAGATCAGCGGTTTTCGTCTCGACAAGATCTTTCTTAAACGGAGTCCGAGAAATGGGAATTGATGGAACTGGGGGCTCACGACGAAGTGGCATCGGTTGCGGAGAGGCTGCGAACTTTCTTGATTCAAACTTTGGGACCGAAAATTTATTCTCTCGTGGAAGTGGAGAATTTAAAAAAGGATTTGCACGTTCTTGTTTCGGCTCAGTAACCACACCTAACGACGCGATATCTTTTGTGTCAATTTGACTGATTTCACGCTTATCTTCTTTGAAATCGTACGAAGCTAGGTTATTGGCCTTTGTTTGTTTTTTGTGAAAACCAAGTCCCTCGGTTAACGGCTTAAACTCGAATTCATCCATGTTATCCATAATTACCCCATTACCCTATCTCATACCTTAAAATGCCGGCTACTGTCAGGCAAGCCGTTTCTACCCTTAAAACCTGATCTCCGAGGGTTGATGGCTTTAAGCTAAATGACTGAAATAACTCTACTTCGCCAGCGCTAAATCCACCTTCGCTTCCTATAAAGACCCATATAGTTTCTGGCTTTTTTTGAAGTAAATCTTGGACCGCTTGCTTCATACTGTAAGCAGAGCTCCCCTCATAAGGGAACAGACCCGCTGCGTTGGGCGTTCGGTTAAACTTTTCTAACGCATCTTTAAGTTCTATTACGGGATTCAGCTTAAGAATATCCCCCCTTCCCGACTGCTCCGTTGCTGATTTAATAATCTTTTCCCAACGGGGCTGCTTGCCAGATACTTTGTTGGAGTCAACTTCACGGACAAAACTGAAATCCGAAACTACAGGGGTTAGTTCTCGTACCCCGAGCTCAACAGCCTTTTCCAATATGGTGTCAAAGGTTGCAAACTTTGGGATAGAAAGCAACAGGTGTATAAAGGGGGGGGGAATCGGCGGCAGATCACGTTTCTCAAGAATTCGAGCGATAGCATCTTTTTTCCCACACTTAGTGATTTCAACTAGAAACGCAAAGCCTTCACCATTTAAAACTTCGAAGCGATCACCTTGTGCCTGTCTGCAGACTCCGCAAATATGATGAAATTCATCACCCGAAATTATGATTTCATCTTTGGAAAAGTTTTCTTTGGAAATCCAATAGCGTCTCATTCCACTCCTAACAAATAGGCTACCCATTCGTCTTGGTGGATCCTTTGAATCACTTTAAGATTTGTATCTTTTAAAAACTCGGCAATAAATTGCGTGTCTCGTTCCTCTAATATTCCCGATAAGATCATTCGCCCCTTTGAGTTCAGTATCCGCAGCAAATCTGATTTTAAATCCAACAATACCCCATCAATAATATTTGCAACAACAACATCAAAATATTCATCAATTTTATTCAAATTTATCTCTCGTACAATAACGCCATCAATTTTATTAATTTTTAGGTTCTCATTTGCCGTGACAACAGATTCAGCATCGATCTCTGTGCCCAAAACAGACTTCACCCCCAAGTTCCTAGCAAGCATAGAAAGAATTGCTGTCCCGGTTCCAACATCAATCAACGACCTGGCATCACGAGTATGCAAGGTCTGATAAATAAGCTCTGCGCAGAGCTGTGTCGTTTGGTGGGTCCCAGTTCCAAACGCCATGCCTGGATCAATATAAATTGGCTTAACCCCGACTGGCGCCATCTCCCACGAAGGCACAATCCAATATTCCCCGATCAATTTAAACGCGTGGTACCCCTTTTTCCACTCGGAAAGCCAGTCTTTATTTTCTTCCGATCCCCCGCGCACCTGATGTGGCGAAAGAATTTTTAAAATTTCGTTGAAAAAATCTGGTTCTGGTTGTTTTTCAAAAAAAACATCCAAGGATTTGGTCGTAGCTTTTTGAAAAATGGGTTCATCCAGAGTTTTGGGGTCCAGGGGAATATTTTCAGAAATACCCAATGCCTTGAACCCAAAGCAAATATCATTTAATCGCTCTTCGAGAGCGGGGGGGATTTGCAACAATTGAAGACGGTAATAAGTATCCATAGGGCGTCAGAAACTTTTGACACCCCAGATAGATTTTTTCAACCTTTTTAGCGAGAAATTTTAATAGGAACGGGATTATTTACACTTGCCGGAGCCCGATTCTGATTTTGTAAAATTTCAACCGGTACGGATCTAGAAATCTCGATTGTAGCTGGCGGAGAAGTTATGATTGGCTTTTCCTGAACTTCGGCCGCTTCTAGTTGCTTTTTTGATTTAACCACCTTCTTTTTCGGAGCTTTTTTATCCTGCAGCATCTCAACGGACCCCACGTCGATTGAATCCCCAACCATAAAGGCCGGCACATCAACAATTGGTCCCTCTGCCGGTTTATTTAACGAAAATAGGCGGCCAATGCTCAGTTTTGTTTGTGAATAGACGATTTTTATCTTCCCAACAGGAAGCAAGATTGTTCCTCCGCTACTGTTGGATTGATATAAGTCATTTACTGCAACTTTTCGATAAACTTGAAAGGTCAGATTTGGCTTCAACCCATTGTCCGTCCCCGCATTAATATAATAGTCGCGGTAGACTTTTTCATTATCTCGCAATTGCAAATTTTTTCTGGTTTCTACAATTTGTATTTCCGCGCCGAACACTTGGCTTGCGAAAAGCAGTAAGAAATTAATAATACCAATGATAAAAAATATTCTTCCAGTGATGACACCATCCATATACCTCTCCCTGGTATCACACCTTCCTTAGCGTTATGTAACCTTCCGTGGCTACTTAATCTATCGGTCTAATTTTGAAACAGTTGAGTCTAGGCATAAAACTCGACTTAGATATGGAAAACAAACCTGCTCAGAATGAATTCTCTGAAGTCCCAATGAAACAACAGAGGGAGCGGAATCAGCAAGACCAGGAACGTCCAAATGTTTCCAAGATCAGGATGCTTATTAAAAAACTTTGATAGAAATTTATTTTCAGAAACAAGAGCCAGACCTTGAATTGCAAAATACGCCGTGCACTTCCCATACCCGGCGTCAATCGGGAAACTAAAAATCAAATCGTGAATTAAGCCAAAAATTAAAAATACGAATATTTGAAGCCATCCAGGGGAAAAAATATTTTTCAAAGGGTTATACAATAATCGCTGCGACAGATTTATAAGCGCTGTATTCCACCTCTTACCCCAAAAATCCTGCAAGGACGTGCTTTCAAGGGGATTCTGAAAAATAGGCTCAACCCCAATTTCAAATAGTCGATAAAGACCGCACATTAAGTTGGAATAACCAAAGCCCCAAATATAAATTAACGAAAATATTGAAAGATAGCTCGCAAGATTATCAAGCTCCAAAAAATACCTACGAACTGACCATTGAATAACCAACCCAAAGACAATGGAAGAAGCTCCTTGAACCATTAAGAATGCATCTTTTTGTGTAAACTTATGCTTTTTCAAAAAATTTTCAGGATAGGTTCCAAGCCATGTGAACTGGTACAAAAAAAACAAAATGGGCCTTCTCAGCAAGGCCCGCGTTTGTTTAGTTTGAAGTACAAGAATAAATTTAAATAAAAAAATGAGACCAAAAAAAATTCCCAAAAATAGTGCTTTAGATGAATACAATTTTTAGCTCACAAAAACTGTTAGTCAGAACAGCAACTTATTGTACAAGCTCCCTGTCTGGGCTTAATGGTAAAGTGATCGCAACATTTTTCAGAGCATCCGGCTGACGGATATGCGGACCCGTTTGGACGATTCGTTGTTGCAACAGTGAAAAGATCGGTTCTCGAATTGCAAGGTTGTTGTCTTGAAGCACGCATTGTCGAGCAAGACGCTTAGTAACATTGATAACAATCGGAGCTTTCAAATTGGCAGTCATTTTTTGTGGATCTTCAGGGATTGTCACGATTGAAAAGAATCGAGGCTTTTCTTGGCTCGACATCTGAAGACTATCGAGATCGTTCTTTGCCAATGGTGCTTTATAAGCGACAGAGAAAAATTCTGGCTCCAAAACTGGAAACGCAACTTCAGGCAGTTCACAACTTTGCAACCAAACGAAAATCTCATCTTGTGGGTCCTCAACTAACACAAAATTGCGAAGGGTCGCAAATCCCAAAAGCCCTTCGGAAAATGAAAGCAAATCTTCCTTTTGAATCTCAATTTGCCCGAAACGTGACGTTTGAATGAGCATAATACCCCCGGTTATGACTATCCTTATAGCTAGGACACCCCTACTATTACATTAGGTCAAAATTTCAGATTGAACGCAAAGAATTTTAAGGCTTCAAAAGTTTGGCAACGCGATGCGCGTTATCAGAGCTGGTAACAGCTTCTTTATTTTGCTCCTGGATGGCCAAGTAAACTTCTTCCCTATGGATTTTGGTGTCTTTTGGCGCCTGAATCCCTAAACGCACCTGTTTGCCCTTGATTTGGACAACTGTGATTTTAATATTATCGTCAATTGCGATGGATTC
>CAUJEF010000167.1 GCA_963169515.1 Bdellovibrionota bacterium | reverse complement strand
AGGTTTTTCTTTCTAGCGATCTGGGCTAAAAAAATGAGCTTTCTACTGACCGTGGTTCGGCTGATGCCCAAGATGCGTGCAATACGACGTTGTGAGACTCCAGAGCAGAGCATTTCAAATATCCTTGGATTAAGGCGCCTCTTTTTCTGACGATAACAGCTGTGGTCTGTGGCCTCAGAAAAGCTGATTTGGCAGCGGTTACACACAAAGCGTTGGAACCTTTTTTTGTCTGAGTTTCGGACAAAATATCCGGAATACGAACTATCACTGTGGGATCTGCATTGTGGACAATTACGGGTCATGACCCGTAGAAAAGAGCAAGACCTGAGCCATGACTGTTACTTGCTACATATTAACAACAACTATGTGGGCCAGTTTTTATGGCTTTAACTTCGGGATGAACGATTATTTTTCCGCTTGTTGCAGCTACTACTTTTTCAATTGATAAATCGGGCGCATACTCTCGCAATACAAATCCGTCTTTTGTGATATCAAAAACGCCATAATCTGAAACCACATGATGCACACAAGCGACACCCGTCAGTGGGAGCTCACATTTTTTGAGAAGCTTGGGACGCCCCTCTTTATCTGTGTGTTGCATAGCCACAATTACACGTCGGGCTCCTGCAACAAGATCCATTGCCCCCCCCATGCCTTTGATCATTTTTCCGGGAATCATCCAGTTGGCAATACTCCCGGTTTCGTCGACCTCCATAGCGCCAAGTACGGTGAGGTCTATATGTCCCCCACGAATCATGGCAAAGCTATCGGCAGAGCTAAAAAAGCTTGCGCCCGAGACCGTGGTAACCGTTTGTTTGCCCGCATTAATCAAATCCGGGTCAAGATCCTTTTCGGACGGAAAGGGTCCCATGCCAAGCAGACCATTTTCGCTTTGAAACATAACGCTTAGATTTTTAGGAATATAATTTGCGACAAGTGTTGGGATTCCGATACCAAGATTTACACAATAGCCGTCTTTCACTTCATGGGAAATTCGCTCGGCGATCTGTTCGCGTGTTAATGGCATCAGTTCCCCCCATTTCGGACGGTTTTGTTTTCAATGCGTTTTTCTAAGCCTTTTGATTTAAAAATACGATTCACATAAACACCTGGCGTGTGAATATTGTCTGGGTCGAGCTCTCCGATTTCGACTATTTCTTCCACTTCAGCAACTGTAATCTTCCCAGCGGTCGCCATGACAGGATTAAAGTTTCGCGCGGTCTTTCGATAAACTAAGTTCCCAAACTTGTCCGCTTTCCACGCTTTGACAATAGCAAAGTCCCCTGTGATTGATTTTTCTAAAACATAGTTGCGCCCGTCGATTTGACGAACTTCTTTCCCCTGAGCAACCAATGTGCCCACGCCTGTCGGGGTAAAAAAGGCAGGTATGCCGGCACCACCAGCGCGAATTTTTTCTGCGAGCGTCCCTTGTGGGGTCAATTCTACTTCCAACTGCCCGGATAGAAATTGTTTCTCAAAAGTTTTATTTTCACCGACGTAGCTTGAAATCATTTTCTTTACTTGATTAGTGTGCAGTAATATCCCAATACCAAAATCATCAACGCCGGCATTATTTGAAACAAAGGTCAGGTTTTTTACGCCAAGTTCTTTGATCGCTGAAATACAGTTTTCAGCAAGACCGCAGAGGCCAAACCCGCCGCTTAAAATTGTCATCCCATCTTTTATATCTTTCAGTGCTGATTTTGCATCCGGAAAAACTTTACCAAAGCCGTTCATATCTAGATCCGTTCCACAATAACGGCCGCGCCTTCGCCACCACCGATACATAGTGTTGCAATTCCTCGTTTTAGCTTATTTTTTTCTAAAGCGTGAAGGAGCGTTGTCAGAACTCGGGCGCCAGAGGCTCCGATAGGATGCCCAAGGGCAATTGCTCCGCCGTGGATATTTACTTGGCTGTGATTTACATTCATATCCCTCATAAAGGCCATCGTTACAACGGCAAAAGCTTCGTTTACCTCAAAGAGATCGATATCTTTTATCGTCAGATTTGCACGTTGGAGCGCTTTTTTCACCGCGCCTGCTGGGGCTGTCGTAAACCATTTGGGATCTTGAGCAAATGATGCTTGTGAAATAATTTTTGCGAGCGGTCGAGCTCCTAGTTTTTTAGCATGACTTGCAGTTGTGATGACCAGAGCGCTAGCGCCATCGTTGATTTTTGATGCATTGGCGGCAGTGATTGTCCCCCCTTTATCAAAAGCAGGTTTTAATTCAGGAATTTTGTCAAAACGTGCCTTCCCAGGTTCTTCATCAGTCTCAATATTTTTTGTAGTTTTCCCATCGGGTACGCTAACAGCAACAATTTCGGGTTTAAACGAACCGTCTTGGATCGCTTTTTGTGCGCGCTTGTAGCTTTCGATAGCGAACTGGTCTTGCATTTCGCGGGTAAATTTATATTCGGTTGCACACAATTCGCCACAGTTTCCCATATGTAGGTCGCCGTATGGATCCCATAGACCGTCTTTGATCATAGAGTCCGTGATCTGAACATTGCCCATTCTGTATCCAGCGCGAGACCTTTCAAGCAGATGAGGCGCCAGAGTCATATTTTCTTGTCCGCCGGCCACTACAAGATTTGCGTGTCCCAGCTGCAACGCTTGGGCCGCAAGCATGACGGATTTTAAGCCTGAGCCACAAACTTTATTTATAGTCATGCATTCAACAGATTTTGGAAGATCTGCATAAATTGCGGCCTGGCGGGCAGGTGCTTGGCCAACGCCGCCAGACAGAACATGACCCATGATGCATTCGTCAACATTTTCAGGTTTTATTCCCGCAACCTTAAGTGCTTCTTTAATAGCTGCGGCTCCTAAGCGAGGGGCGGGGGTTTGACTGAAAACTCCTTGAAAAGAGCCAATAGCAGTTCGCTTTGCACTTAAAATTACTATATCTTCCATGTGTCCTCGCTTTAGTGTTTGTGGGATATAACAAATCCTGGCTTTAACAAAAAATCAAGTAATGACAAGTCCAATAAAAAACATTATCGTTTTATATAGCCATAACAAGGACTAGAGTGATGGTTTATTTATTGTTTTTTATTGCGACGGCCTTTTCAGCAGAAAACACATATACATTTGATGTCCAATCGTCTGATCGAATCAAAGTTCACTGTTTAAACGGAAGATTTCAATTGGTTGATGATCCAACAATTCAGGGGCTTAAAATCACAGCCCGAACTGTGAGTGGCAAAACGTCCCTTTCATCTCAAGAAATCAAAGTCGAAAAACGGGAGTGGGGTGTTGATATCCAATGCGAGGTAACTCAACCGGATATTCAAAAGTTTTCTTCAAAAGAAAGTTCGGAGGAAGGGGCTCTTGACAGTTTTGAAATTTTTGTACGGGGTAAATCCATACCAGCTGAGGTGAATTGGAAATGGGGAGAGGTTCTTATCAAGGGCTGGCAAAAGCCAGCGCAAATTTTATTGGAAAAAGGCAAATTGCAAGCACGCGAAAATTCTACCGATCTGAAATTGAATATGATCGAAGGCGCTATAAGCGTTGTTTCCCATAAGGGACGAATGAACATGGAAGCCTATGATGCAAAGATGTCGGTAGAGGGGCTTGATGGGCCGCTTATCGTGTCAAATTTTATGGGCGTTGGCAAATTCTTAAAAGTGAAAGGTGATGTGCGTGTTAATTCGCGTAAGGGACAATTTCTTGTTGCCGAATCTGAGGGGACACTCAATTTTCAAAATGATACCGGAAAAATGGAAGTTTTAAAATTCAAAGGCTCTATTGAGGGGACCACTGAGCAAGGACAAATAGATGCAAAACTGATGGACCCTGCTGAATTGAGGGTTAAATCAAAATCAGGTCAGATAGATATAGTCGCGCCAAAAACAAGCGGCGCCCGAGTGAACATCGTAATCGGTGATGGGCAGTTTAAAGTTCCACCAAATCTAAAGACCGAATATTTGTCAAATGTGCGTTCAGTGCGCGGAGAACTGCAAGGTGTGCAGAAGGGGCTAATTTCGGTTCAGTCTGAAACTGGGAAGGTTTTTCTTAGGACAAACTAGTTGACAGTTTTTTAAAAGTCGCTACCTTCAGATTTTATCTCAAAACTGGAAGTGTTCATGGCGAAGAAAAAAACTGCGAAAAAGAATGTAAAGTCTGTTAAAAAGCCGACTAGCAAACCTAAAAAAGTCATTAAAAAGCAAAAGCTTGATGCCAAGCAAAAAAAGAAACCAATCAAAGTGGCAAAGCCCAAAGCGCCAGCTCCAACGCAAAGCAAGAATAAGGAATCCAAAGCCGCCAGTCTTAAATCTAAACCCGGACCAGTGATCCCAATCAAAGAAGTTGAAGAGCTTGAAGCATTGCTCAAAGAAGACGAAGCAAATGATATTGAATTGCGAGATGCCGAAGGCCGCTTGTATTGTAAAGTGCGCGATTGTGATGAACTTTCTGCTGTGGACGGCTACTGTCGTTTCCATTATTTGAGATTGTGGAAGAAGATCCAGCTTCGAAAGAAAATTTTGGCCGGAGGCAAACTGGATATGTATATCGAAGAATTGACCCAGCGGTATCCGGATAAATTTGTAGAAATGATTCGCAATGATTTGCGTACAGAAAAAGACTTTTTAGCTGCAATCCATGAGCTTGATATTGATGAGAGCTCTTTAGATGCAGAAGCCGAAGAAGATCAGGGTCTAATGGATGAGGTTCGCGGAATCGCTACGCCTGAAGATACAGGCGGTGGCAGTGAAGATTTTTAGGACATCAATAAGTTCATTTCATTTCCGAAGACAGAGACAATATCCCTACGATTTTGGGTCTTATTTCTTAATGTAGAGGAGTTTCTGGCTCTGAGTTTTCTTCCTGGTCTTCAACCGCTTCTGGGTGTTGTTTTAAAAATTCTTCCGTTAATTTTTCAATTTCAGAATTCTCTGTGTTGTGCCGTAGGAATACAGTTACACCGCCATAATCAAATGCTCTCCAATCAAAAGGCAATTCGATATCGCCCTCTGTTGCAACATATTCGGCCATCATGGAATCAATTGCGTCTATGGCAAGATGGATTTGATCCAAGGCCTTCATACTTTCAGTATCAAAGTCGACAGAGGCCTCAAAATTCACCTGTCTTAAAGCATCTTTTTCCCTGAACCCGATTGAGAGATAAACCTCATCCACATACATCAACCCATCGATAATTAGGGTCTTATCCTCTAGGAACGCTTTGTATTGTTCCTTCACTTCTTCTGCGACCATTTTAATTAGTTCTGGTGGAATTTTACCTGCTTTTGTGGGGTCAGAATTTGGTCTTCTTGGTCTCATAATACCGTCTCTGTTCAGGGGATTGAATTTGACAACATTAGCCTATCCGCATTATAAGATCCACAACTTCCTTGAATCATGCCCAGAAGGGTTAAAAATTACACGCCGGAGTAAGCATAAATGTCTGAAATAAATGGGAAAATCCCAGGTGTTTATATCTCCACTTATGGCTGTCAAATGAATGAAAACGACACCGAGCGGATGTACTCTCTTCTTGAGATGCAAAACTACGCCCCAGTGGCAACTCCTGAACAAGCCGACGTGATAATTGTAAACTCGTGTAGTGTGCGCGAAAAGCCTGTCCAAAAAGTGCATTCTGAAGTCGGGCGCTACAAAAAGTTAAAGCTAAAGAACCCAAACCTTGTGATCGGAGTTGGCGGTTGTGTAGGGCAACAAGAAAAAGGTAAGTTGCCGTTGGATCAACCCCTGATTGACTTTGTGTTTGGTCCAGACAATATCGACGAGCTTCCCTCAATTCTTACGGAGGTATATGCCCAAGACAAGCGGGTTATCGGTGCGCGCTTTCACAATAATGAGCCCTATCAAATTGAAACTTTAGTTCGAAATCCTGGTGTGTCGACCTTTGTGAATATCACAAAAGGATGTGATAATTTTTGCACATTCTGTGTTGTGCCGTTCACGCGCGGGCGTTTACGCAGTCGTCCGCTAAACGATATAGTCAAAGACGTTAAAACGCTTGTCAGCCGAGGGGTGAAAGAAGTCACGCTACTTGGACAAAATGTAAATTCTTATATGGATGAAGAAAAAGTTAATTTTGCTCAACTTCTTAAAACATTAGCTGAAGACACGGATATTCAACGCATTCGTTACATAACGTCTCATCCAAAGGATTTCACTGAGGAACTGTGTCAGATTTCTCAAAAATACCAAACAAAAATTTGCGATTATATTCATCTGCCCGCACAGTCTGGAAATTCAGAGGTGTTGAATCGCATGAATCGCGTTTATACACGTGAAGAGTATTTGGCAAAAGTCGACATGATCCGCAGCTATTTACCAGAGGTTTCTTTGTCCACAGATTTGATTGTAGGATTCCCCGGTGAAACGGAAAAACAATTTGAAGATACTCTAAGCTTACTGGACGTTGTTAAATACGAATCGCTGTATGCGTTCACGTTCAGTCCACGTCCCTTTACCAAAGCAGCGCGCTACACGGACCAAGTCGCTGACGACGTAAAATCTAAAAGGTTGTCCAAGCTTTTTGAGCGGCAACGGGAAATCGCGTTTCCCTTGGCTTTGAGATACGAAGGCAAAGTCCTGGACGTACTTGTGGAATCAAAAAATCGACAAAGCGATAAAGGTGTTATGGGACGAAGTACCCAAAATAAAATTTGTCACTTCCAGGGCAGCCAAGATTTGATCGGAAAAACTGTAAAAATGGCTGTGCACAAGGCGTTTCCACAGACCTTGCACGGAGAGATGGTGCAGTGATGAGCAACGGGGCAAATATTCGATCATTGAATGGAAGAACGCCCAAGATTGGAAAAAATGTTTTTATTGCTGAAAACGCAACAATTATTGGTGACGTGATTATCGGTGATGACTGTTCGATTTGGTATAATACGGTTATTCGGGGGGATGTTTGCCAAATTGAAATCGGCAATAAGACAAATATTCAGGATGGAACGATCATTCACGGCACATACAAAAAATGTGGTGTCAAAATCGGTGAGGGTGTGACTGTGGGGCACGCGGTGGTTCTTCACGGCTGTACTATTGAAGACTATGTTTTGATTGGCATGGGTAGCACGCTGATGGATCTTGCTCACATCAAAAAAAATTCATTTATTGGGGCGGGTTCACTAGTTACAGAGGAAAGTAGATTTGAAACAGGTCAGATGATTTTAGGGCGTCCGGCAAAGGCCATTCGCTCGCTCAAAGATGACGAATTAAAATTTTTAAAGCAGTCAGCAGAAAATTACGTTTTTTACAAGAGTTGGTATCTGACCTGACCCGCTAAACAGGTGAGCCACTTTACTTGAGGAGGTCGAAGATGGAAAAGTTTAGGGAAGCACTCACATTCGATGACATTCTGCTTGTTCCCCAATATTCGGAGCTTGTTCCCACGCAAATATCAACACGAACATGGTTTGCTCGAAATGTTTATCTCAATATGCCTTTGATTTCGGCAGCGATGGACACGGTAACTGAAAATAAGGTCGCTCGGATCATGGCGCAAAATGGTGGTTTCGGCGTAATTCATAAAAATCTCTCAATTCAAAATCAAGCTTTTGAGGTTGAAAAAGTTAAAAAATACGAAAGCGGCATGATCACCGATCCGATCACCCTGGGACCGAAGGCAAAAGTTTCCGAAGCTGTCAGTTTAATGAAAAAATATGGAATCAGCGGTGTGCCAATCACCGTCGGAGGAAAGCTTGTCGGAATTTTAACGAACCGAGATCTGCGCTATGAAAAAAATCTAGATCAGCAAATCGAAAATGTAATGACGGCAAAGAATTTGGTGACGGCCCATATAGGAACCACTTTGGAACAAGCAAAAGGGATTTTGCAAGAACACAGAATTGAAAAACTCCCGGTTGTGGATTCAGAGGGCAATCTGAAAGGACTTATCACAATCAAAGACATCGACAAAGCAAAAGACTATCCGTTGGCCTCAAAAGATTCGAAGGGCCGTCTTATTGCAGCGGCAGCGGTAGGCGTGGGTGCAGAAGCCTTTGAGCGTGCAGACGCTCTGGTTGCCTCTGGCGTCGATATTTTGGTTGTTGATACAGCTCACGGACACTCAAAAAATGTGATTGAAACGGTTTCTTATTTGGCAAAACGCTTTAAAGATGTGGTCCTCGTTGCAGGAAATATTGCAACCGCAGATGGTGCAGAAGCCTTGTTTGGGGCTGGAGCAGATGTTGCTAAGGTAGGTATTGGGAGCGGGAGCATATGCACAACGCGCATGATTGCAGGTGTTGGGGTGCCACAGGTGACTGCTATTGCAGATTGCGCGACTGTTGCAAAAAAAGTTGGAAAATCGGTGATTGCCGATGGCGGTGTACGGTACTCGGGTGACATTACAAAAGCGCTTGCAATTGGGGCTAATGCGGTCATGGTTGGGAATTTAATTGCAGGTACAGAAGAATCTCCAGGAGAAACCATTTTGTATCAAGGCCGAACATACAAATTATACCGCGGTATGGGAAGTCTGGGAGCAATGGCAAAAGGCTCTAAAGATAGGTACGGACAGATGGAAGTGGAAGATCATGACAAACTTGTTCCAGAAGGTATTGAGGGACGTGTTCCGCACAAAGGCACTGTTGGGAGTGTGATGCACCAATTGGTTGGAGGACTAAAATCAGGTATGGGCTATTTAGGGGCGGAATCAATTCAAGATCTGCAAGATAATGCAGAAGTGATTCGAATTACAACGCATGGATTGCGTGAGTCGCATGTTCACGATGTTTCCATTACAAAGGAAGCCCCGAACTACAGGATGGATCACTAGTGTGGTAACAATTTTAGATTTTGGATCGCAATACACTCAATTGATCGCAAGACGGTTGAGGGAATTAAAAGTTTATAGCGAAATAGTACGTTTTGATATTCCATTGCAAAAACTAGTAGAGATGAAGCCAGAGGCTATTATCTTAAGTGGAGGCCCCAATTCTGTTTATGAAGTGGGGGCTCCGCAACGAAATATCCGTGAACTGTCTGAGTTAGCCCCGCTTTTGGGGTTGTGTTACGGGATGCAATTGATTTCACAATCTTATGGCGGGACTGTTAAGAAGAAGACCGAGGGTGGTGAATACGGCTTAACGCAAATTATCTGGGATCAAGCGATTTCAAACGTCCCATTTGAGCAAAGCGTATGGATGAGTCATGGAGATTCTGTTGATGAGGTTCCAAAAAATTTTAGAGTAGTTGCTCGATCACAAAAAGGAATCCCCGCGGCGATTCAATCTGACCGGATATGGGCATTTCAATTTCATCCTGAGGTGACACACACAGAGCATGGCGAAGATTTGTTACGAGCGTTTTTATTTGATTTTTGTAAAATAAAGCCTACGTGGGATCCCCGAAATATCATCGACCATATTTCTACAAATATTTTGACACAAATTCCAGACAATGAAGATGTAATCTGTGCATTGAGTGGGGGTGTGGATTCAACAGTTGTGGGCGTGCTACTGACAAAAATCTTAGGGGCGAAGAGAGTCAATTGCGTATTTGTTGACAATGGGCTTTTGAGAAAAAATGAATTTGAAGATGTAATGTCTTCCTATACAACGCTGGGCCTTAATGTTGTCGGGCTACGCGAAGAAAAAAGATTTTTAAATCAACTCAAGGGTGTTTCCGATCCCGAGCAGAAAAGAAAAATTATAGGTCATGCGTTTATAGAGGTTTTTGATGAACATATCCATCATTTAGATCATGTGAAATGGCTTGCTCAAGGGACTTTATATCCTGACGTGATTGAAAGTTTGTCCCCGCGTGGCCCATCCGTGACCATTAAGACCCATCACAATGTGGGCGGGCTACCTGAGAAATTAAAACTGAAGCTTGTAGAGCCATTGCGCGAACTTTTCAAGGACGAGGTCCGCCAAATTGGGAAAGCGCTAGAAATTCCAGTTGAAATGCTAATGAGACATCCGTTCCCAGGGCCAGGCCTTGGAATTCGCCTTGTCGGAGAAGTTACAAAACAAGATTTGGATATTTTACGCGAAGCGGATGCAATTTATGTGGAAGAATTAAAAGCAAACGGCCTTTACAATCAGATTTGGCAGGCCGGAGCTGTGTTGCTTCCTGTCCGAACAGTTGGGGTTCAGGGAGATTCGCGGTCTTATGAAAAGACGGTGGCTTTAAGGGCCGTTGTGTCAAAAGATGCGATGACCGCCGACTGGTTTCCGTTTCGTCCTGAATTTTTGAAAAAAGTTTCAAGCAGAATCACAAATGAAGTGAGAAAAATAAACCGAGTGGTTTATGATATCACAAGCAAACCACCCGGCACAATCGAGTGGGAGTAATTGGGGGCGTTTTAAATGTCATTCGTACATCTGCATGTACACACACAGTATTCGTTGCTTGAGGCAAGCACAGATACAAAAAAAATAGTTGAGCGCGCAGTCTCTTTTGGGATGCCGGCCGTAGCCATAACTGACAATGGAAATATGTTTGGAGTGATTGAATTTTACAAAGCCTGCTTAGATAAGGGGATTAAGCCAATAATTGGCTTTGATGCCTATGTCGCGCCAAACGGAAGATTTAAAAAGGGCGAAGACAAAAATGCCAGGGAACCAAACGAACGTGTAGTGCTATTGGCTCAGAATTTTGAAGGTTATCAGACGCTCTGTAAGCTTTCGACGATTGGGTTCCAAGAAGGTTTTTATTATAAACCACGCATAGATTACGAAGTTTTAGAGAAATTTAATAAGAGTATTATTTGTCTTACCGGAGGGTTGCGTGGGCCTGTTGCGAGCGCCTATCTTGATCGTGGCAGAGATGAGGCTGTAGAAAAGCTTAGGAAACTAAAAACAATTTTTGACGATCGTCTGTACGTGGAGCTTCAACGCCCAGGGCTTGATAAGTGGAATGAAGTGAATTCATTTTTAGTTGAGGCTGCAAAAATTGTGAGCGTTCCAACGCTTGCGACAAATGACATTTACTATTTGGAAAAAGAGGATTCCTTTGCCCAGGAAGTGATGTTGTGTATTGGTTCTAATAAAACCTTGCAAGACGATTCACGCTTCAAGCTTGGATCAGATCAGTTCTATTTTAAATCGCCAACCGAAATGAGAAATCTGTTTAAGGACCTTCCTGAGGCCTGCGATCGGACGCTGGAAATAGCAGATCGTTGTAATGTGAAATTTAAATTTAAGGACGAAACCGGGAAACCTATTTACTATCTTCCATCCTTTCCGACAAAAAATGGTCGATCATTAAATGACGAAATCAAAGACCAATCAGAAATTGGTCTAGATAAACGCTTTGCAGAACATGCCATTCGTGGTGAAGCGATCACAGAAGAAGACAAGCTAAGCTATCGACAACGCTTGGATTATGAGCTTACGATTATTGATAAAATGGGATTTAATGGTTATTTTCTGATCGTCTCAGACTTTATTGGTTGGGCAAAATCAAAAAATATTCCAGTTGGGCCGGGCCGAGGTTCTGGAGCTGGATCTCTTGTAGCATATTCACTCGGCATTACAGATTTAAATCCGATTACAAACAAATTAATTTTTGAACGGTTCCTTAACCCTGAACGGGTTTCAATGCCAGACTTCGATATCGATTTTTGTCAAGACCGTCGTGGGGAAGTGATTCAATATGTAACGGATAAGTACGGCGAACAATGCGTTTCACAGATTATCACGTTCGGGAAATTGCAGGCGCGAGCTGCCATTCGTGATGTGGGACGTGTGATGGGAATGACATTTAGCGAGGTAGACGTTATTGCGAAGCTCATGCCGGACAAATTAGGGATCACGCTTGATGAAGCCTTAAAAATTGAACCGAGATTTAATGAAATGATGGAGGCTGATCCTAAAATTGCAAACCTAATGGAAGTCGCACGAAAAATCGAAGGCTTAAACCGACATGCTTCGATTCATGCGGCAGGTGTGATTATTTCTGATAAGCCACTTGTCGAACATGCCCCACTCTATAAGGGTGTTGAAGGCGAAAATGTTGTTCAGTACGACATGAAAAATTCTGAAAATATCGGATTAATCAAGTTTGATTTTTTGGGTCTAAAGACCTTAACCATGATTGAAGACGCTCGGAAGTTAATTGAACTTAATCGTAATAAGAAAATTAGTATTGAAAATATTCCGATGTCTGACCCCGGAATTTATCAAATTATGAGCGAAGGGAACACGGCAGGTATATTTCAGTTTGAGGGAGACGGAATTAGCGATCTAATTCAAAAAGTACGTCCGGCAGTGTTTGAGGATATTGTCGCCATCAATGCCCTCTATCGACCGGGTCCAATGCAAATGCTGGACGAATATGTGGGGCGCAAACATGGCGAGATACCTATTAAGTATGCATTCCCAGAGCTGGAAGACATATTAAGGGAGACTTATGGAATTATTGTTTATCAAGAACAGGTGCAATTAATTGCAGCCCGAATAGCGGGCTATTCTTTGGGTGAAGCAGACATTCTTCGGCGTGCAATGGGTAAAAAAATTGCAAGCGAAATGCAGGCGCAGAGAGCCCGTTTTTTAAAAGGTGCTATTGCAAATGGATTCGATGAAAAAAAATCCGAGGAGCTGTTTGACCTATTAGCCAAATTTGCTGAATACGGATTTAACAAGTCCCATGCGGCAGCTTATTGTGTGATTGCGGCACAAACTGCGTGGTTAAAGTGTTATTATCCCGTTGAGTTTTACGCAGCGTTATTGAGTACTGAATTAAGTGACACGGATAAGATTGTAAAATACGTAAAGAGCGCACGTCGTCAGGGAATAGAGGTTCGACAGCCTGACGTAAATTATTCAGGGCACAAGTTTTCAGTATCAGGAGACACAGTATTCTTTGGTTTGGGTGGCGTTAAGGGTGTGGGCGAAGCCGCTGTTGATGCAATTCTTGAAGCGCGCAATAACTTGTCAGAGAAAAAGTTCAATTCGTTGGATGAGTTCTTTGGCAACGTAGATCTGCGTCGAGTAAACAAGAAAGTGATTGAATGTCTGATTAAAGCAGGCGCGTTCGATTCACTAGAAAAAAATCGAGCAAAGCTGTTTTCTGGCTACGAACGCATTGTTGAGATGATGGAGGGCGACAGGCAGGATAGAGAAGTGGGGCAAGAAAATTTATTCTCTTTGATTGAGAACTCGCCTGAAACAAAGATCGAATTAGTGGATACGTCGGACTGGTCAAAATCGGCAAAGCTCAATTGCGAAAAGGAAGTTTTAGGCTTTTACATCAGTGATCATCCGTTGACAGGTTATGAGGGAATTATTCGACCCTTTGTCACAGGCTGTGTTTTGGATGTCGATAAATTAAAAAACAAAAGCAAAATTGTATTGGGCGGATTATTGACCTTGGGGCGAGAAATGATCACAAAGAAGGGGACGCGTATGGCGTTTGCTTCGCTAGAAGACTTGAGTGGCACCATTGAGCTTGTGATATTTCCTGACGTCTATGCAAAGGTTGAGGCCCTAGTGAAATCTGACGGAATTCTAATTGTTGAAGGGATATTAGAAAAAGCAGAACAAAAACCTAAGATTTTGGTCGAAAACATTGTTGCTCTTGAGCAGAAAATCAAAGATTCAAAGCAAATGTTCTTAAAAATTTCAAATGAAATGTCGCCCCAAATGGCTGTGCTTAGAAAGCTGATGGAAAAACATCCAGGAAAAACTCAAGTGTATTTGCGGTTAAGTCTGAACGAACTTCAGCAAAATGTAACAATGAAGGTAACAGATCCCAGCGGAGTGCAGGCTTCTCGTGAGTTCTTTGACGAACTCAATACGGCTTTTGGCGGAACGGATTTTGTAGAAATCGGGTAGGCGTAAAGTGGCTCACTTGCGTGGATACAAACCTAAAATGTGTTGATTCCGGACCACATTCGTTAGATAACACGGATGTACTTTCTTTGAGGAACTTTCATTAAACAAAGGAGAATTAAAATGGCTTTATTAAGAGCAACTCTCTTTGCAGGCTTACTGGTCACTAGCAATGTATATGCTGCGGATAAGCTTTTTCCAGCAAATGTAACTGACGTTAGAAGCAATCACCTGTTTCCAGCGACACAATATACGCTTACCGTGGAAGTTCCTTGCAATGCTAAAGTTGCAGGAACCCTTCAGGACATTGATTTAAGAGCGTCAAGGGCAACGATTGGCGTCCTTCTAAAAGAAATGGGAGCTGCGTGTACTGAAGCTCCGGAGATTCAGACATATGAATTTCAGGTAAGTGCCCCTGTTATTCAGGAAATAATTATTCTGGGTGCCCCTAAGTAGTTGGTTCGCATTTCGCAGCTAAATCAATTGAGGGCATTCTATTCTGGTCTAATTTTGATCTAATAACGTATCAAAAAGAGACGAGGGCCAAATCGCACATATGGCGATTGAAGGTGTATAAGAACTGTAAAACGGCAATTCCCCTGTTACATAATCGTTCAAGAGCTAAGTATCGAAATTTTCTCTGTTAATGCCATAGCTACAAAACTCATGGAAAGTTAGTAACGATTTGTACATTTGTTCGACATTTTTAAAAACATTTAGAAATTAAATAGTTACCTTTTTTGGCACGTGGACCAGAACTTGTACTGTGTAGGGTCGTGGAGGCTTGAGTATGGCCTTCAGAGTAACCATGAGAGGACCCTATATGAAAACGACGTACTTAATGTTTGCAGCATTTCTGTTAAGTATATCGCTATTTGGTTGTAGCAAAGCTGAGTTTTATAAAACTCAGAACAAGGCAACCGACGTTACTGCACAAGATGATGAAGTTGTTGATGATATGTTTTTCCTTGTTGATTCATTTGAACGCGATAACATTTTTGAAGATGTACAAAATAGCATTATATATGGGTGGAGAGGCTTGGTTGAAGACGATCCTGCTCCCGTATTAGGCTTCCAAAGTAATGGTGCCGGTGCACGAATTCCACCTGCAGGCGAGTTTGGGCCAGCCGCAGATCAAGAACGGTTCCTTCTATTAAATGGTCGCTCAAATGGCGACAAGGTGGAAGTGATTCACGTGGTTTCCCAAAGTTATGATTTAAGTTTATTCAACACAGCAGTTTTGACATTTCAATATTTGCCCGTTGGGTTAAATGATGCCGACGATACAGTGCCTGAAAACCTTCGCCTTGAAGTGTGCCGTGGGACTTTAAACGAATGTGGGGCCAATGATGATGGCCTCGGTGTAAGTGGAATGCTTTCAAATAATTGGGTCACAGTTTTTGAAAGCAATTTTGACGGACAGGGCTTCGACGGCACAAATCACAGTGTGGTCGATTGGAGAAATGGTCTAGCAATTATCGATTTACACGATCCCAACTTGGTGGGTAATGGCGGTACATTTGTATTCCGATTTGTAGGAACTATGCGTGACGGGTTAAATACTGGAACTTGCGGCCAGCAGTCACTGCCACTAGCTAAAATACAATCAAGCAGTATGGTAATAGCTGGTGATGATTACTGCGATTTACGAAGCCCATCAAATGCCGATACACACCAAAATCAAAATGGCCGCGGTCACTATGAGCACGGAAATGGCCACGGATACGGACATCATAAAGATTGCAAAAAGAAAGATCACAAATGTAAGCACAAATGTCCGCTTAAAGATTGTAAGAAAAAATGTCACAAAGACTGTAGGCCACCAAAGCCACCGTGCCCAACTCCGACTCCTAAGCCAACACCGAAGCCACCGTGCCCAACTCCGACTCCTAAGCCAACGCCGAAGCCACCGTGCCCAACTCCGACCCCTAAGCCAACGCCAACAGCTACACCGACGCCTACGCCTACGCCTACGCCTACACCGACACCTACACCATGTGAGCAAGGCGATGGCACGCTCAAAGACGGCATCCTAATAGATAACGTACGCGGACGGGCGACAACTTTGCTGCCAGGAGAAATATTCTAATTTAAATTTCTTAGGGACGCAGTAACTGCTGCGTCCTGATTTCCAAAAAAAAATTCTGTATAATCTTTTGACAATTCAAAAATATATTCACGCTTTTTAAGTTAATATTTGTGGGCCATAGAATAAATTCGTAATTGCCCTCTGGATTCTTTATACTCTCGATACCTTAAGAGAGGATAATTTATGAAGATATTTTCTATTGTGATATTTGCGGTTACTTTGAACATTTCTGCTGCCCACGCACGGACGCTTCCAGTGGAAATCTTTTTTGGACAAGAAACACAAAATAAGTCAGCTGAAGTACAGGCGGCGGTGAAACAGTTGGCAGCGCCAATATCAAAAAATCTCAGTAAAGCATTCGTAGCCCCAAACATCAGCGATGAAAGGTACGAAATCACTTTGAAAAGCTCTAGTGAAAATCCATATATTCCAAACAGTTTGTTTCAAATTTTAAATGAAACAAAAGGCTGTGATTTAAATTTAAGTGCTGGTTGTGTGGTTCTAGAAAAGGATTCCAGATCCGGAAAGACTATTGAGCGTGCCTATTTTGTTGGGAGCGCGCCACGGAGCCTTGAAAAAGATCTAAACGGTCTAGAAAGGTCCTATCGGGTGGTTCGACAAGAGATTAGCGGCAACCAGCATGTAATCTCAAACGCTCTTACAGGTTTTGCGGATGGCATATATGTCTTTTCAGAAGTCTCTTCGAAAGAAGAGGGTTTAAAAGCTTACAACGAGGCACTCTACCCGCAAGAAGCTCAAGCTCTGTTAAATAAGGAACAGATGGATGCTGTCGTAGAAGATACCGTTCCGGTGGCAACAACTGAACTTGAAAAAATTGATGCAATGAAAGCTATCGAAGAGATCATACAGAATTCAACAAATGTTGATTCAAATGCGATACCACAGCGCAAGCACTGTTATGTAAAAGCAAAGATGCGCTTAGTAAAGCGTGTCATCATTTTTCACGTGATTCAAACTGTCAAAGACCAAGACGGAGTCCATCCATTGCCAACGCGCATTTCTGATCCTAACCTTCCTGGTGAAACTCCAACAAGTCAGTTATTTTGTATTCTTGGTGATGGAACAATTCAAAAACCAAAAATTTTGCTTAAAGATTTCCAAATTATAACAATTGGGTTTGCACTTAGCAAAAAGCCACAAACACTTTATGCCTCTGGAATTGGCTCGGCTGGTGGTGCGTTAGATATTTTTAAAATTAAAGAATTTGGTTATGGTTTACCATTGGGATTACAGCTCCAAGTCCCAATTAAAGGATTTGCGATTGCACCATTATTATTGTCTAGCAGTACTACTGATAAATCAGTTATTGCGGGCAATGTGAGCTGGGCAAAATCAAAGCCGTGGTGGAAGTCACTTCTAACACCGGATCTAAGTTTAAGTATCGCTGGCTGGTATGAGATCGGAATCGATCCGAACGATACATAGTTAAAACTGGCCCTCCAGTTTCTAATATTCGTAGTAAATTTCGACTTGTGTGCCGGCAGGAGCGGGTACATCAAATGTGATTCGATTCCCTGTAACCGTCCACGTTGTGCTGTAGGCTGGAGTAAATACTACGCTCACTGTCCCTGCAATTGGCGTTTGGGCAAGGTCAATGGAGCGGCTAAGTCGAGTGACGTTGTCACCAATTTCTGCTAAGGTTAATGAGTAATCGGGTTCGCATATGCTTACAGAAATACCACCGGTTAATTGTGATAGAAGGTCCGGATATGTCCCATAGTTAGCATTATTGCCAAATTGTGCTCGCTGAGCATTGTAGCAAGCCGTATCGCCTGGCCGTATAATGATGCTGTAATTTGAAATCTTTTTTGTGTTACCCCAAATAGATCGGAATGTATTGATCACTTGGGCTGGTGTTGTCGCAGCTGGGATGGGACTTGAATACTCGTCTTCGTCGGTCAACATAACAATTGCAAAGTCCGAATCGTTGCGGAAAAAGCCAGCGTTATCAGTATCTCGACGGTTCATGGCTTCGATTGTAGATTTTAAACCCTCTTCTCGACCAGATGGACAGGTTCCAGAGATAATGCAGTTAATTGTTTCAGGGCGTTGAATCGTATTTCTAAACACATTTAAATAATCCGGAGTGGATGAATTTAAGATGTATTCGCCAGCTGGGCGACCTGTCAGGTCGAACATTTGGCCACAAAAATTGTAAGGGCTTCCAGATGTACAATCCGTAGTTACGATACCAACCTGCCAGTCCACGGTTGAAAGGGCTGAAGTGAATGACGAGAATCGATTTCCAAGAGCGGCTTGTTCAGGATCCATTGATGCCGAGTTATCGTCAACAAACAAAATGTCAACGCGTCCACCAGGACCTCGGGACGTGAAAACCTCATAACCACTGTTGTTTGTTTTATTAAAGTTACGAGAATTGCTTCCAGTATTACCGGCACCATCGGTTTGTGATGCTGTTACCGTTTTGACCCCAGTTCCAGATGTGAATGTCACGTTTGCACTAAATACATTGGCGGCACATGCTGTATTTACAGAAGAGGCGACCCCAGAGCCCGCAAGAGTTACGGTATATGTGCCCTCACATGTACCGCTGATGGTTGCAGCCAAGTTAACTGCACTGTTGGCGGCAGGCGAAGTGATGGCAATTGCAGGACTTGTTGTATCACGAACAAAAGATCGTGAATCGCTTCCAGTATTACCGGCGCCATCGGTTTGTGATGCATTCGCTTGCTTTGGACCGTCACCAGCAGTAAAGGTTACGCTTGCGCTGAATGTGCCAGCAGCACAGGTTGTATTTATGGAACCTTGTACCCCTGGACCATCAAGAGTTACATTAAATCCGGTCTCGCAAGTTCCTGAAATTAGAGCTGTAGATGCAACATAAGAATTGGCAGCGGGTGCTGTGATTGCAATTACAGGGCTTATTGTATCACGGATGAATGATCGTGAAGCAGAGCTTGAGTTGCCGGCGCCGTCTGTTTGCGAGGCTGTTACTTGTTTAGAACCATCACCTGCAGTAAAGGTTACGGTGATAGCGAATACACCACCAACACAGCCACCAGTTGCTGGTCCGCTAATTCCAGTACCACTTAAAGTAACGGTTAAGTTTGTTTCGCAAGTTCCTGTTACAATTACAGATACAGGCACAAATGCGTTTGCTGTCGGAGTTGTGAATCCAATAACTGGTCCAATAGTGTCGCGTAGGAATGATCGTGAATCGTTTCCAGTGTTGCCGGCGCCGTCTGTTTGCGAAGCCGTTACTTGCTTAGATCCATCGCCTGCAGTGAAGGTCACAAGACCACTAAACACTCCACCTGCACAGGCCGTAGATACGGAGCTTACAATGCCTGTGCCAGAAAGCGTGACCGCAAATCCGGTTTCGCAGGTGCCGTTGATGGTCGCGGTTGGGCCGACAAAGCTGTTTGCAGCGGGAGATGTAATTGCAATTGCAGGACCAGTGCTGTCGCGAACAAATGTGCGTGAATTTGAATTAGAATTGCCGGCGCCGTCTGTTTGCGAAGCTGTTACTTGTTTAGAACCATCACCTGCAGTGAAGGTAACGCTTGAGCTGAATGTGCCGGCAGTACAAGATGTCGAAGCGGAACCAGAAACACCCGAGCCATTTAATGTTACAGTCAGACCGGTTTCACAAGTTCCACTGATAGTTGCCGTTGGTGCAACGTAGGAATTTGCGGCTGGCGCTGTAATAGCAATTGCAGGGCCAGTTTCGTCACGTACAAAGCTTCGTGAATTTGAACCGGTATTTCCAGATAAATCCGTTTGTGAGGCTGTCGCAACTTTAACCCCATCACCAGGTGTCATTGTCACGCTTGTGGAAAATGCTCCGGCAACACAAGCTGCTGTCACAGGATTTAGAACACCGGCGCCATTTAATGTTACAGTCAGGCCTGTGTCACAAGTGCCGCTGATGGTTGCTGGTGCCCCCACATAGCTGTTTGCAGCGGGCGTTGTAATTGCAACCAGCGG
>CAUJEF010000166.1 GCA_963169515.1 Bdellovibrionota bacterium | reverse complement strand
AAAAACCTTGGGTCTTGTTGGTGAAAGCGGTTGCGGAAAATCGACCTTGGGCCGCACGATCGCGCAAATTTATCCAGCCACAAGCGGGGAAATTTTGTTCGACGGACAGGATGTTACAAAATTAAGTAGCGCGAGCTTGCTGTCATTCAGAAAAAAAGTACAAATGATTTTTCAAGATCCGTATGCTTCACTGGATCCACGAATGACGGTCAGCCGAATTATTTCACAGCCTCTTCGAATTCATAAATACGGAACAAACGAACAGATTCAAAAACGTACAAAAGAACTAATGGAACTTGTGGGGTTAAAGCAAAGCCATTTAAATCGATACCCGCACGAGTTTTCGGGCGGCCAACGTCAAAGAATTGGGATTGCCCGTGCGATAGCTTTAAATCCAGAACTTATCATCTGTGATGAACCTGTCAGCGCACTTGACGTTTCCATTCAAGCCCAAATTTTAAATCTTTTAAAAGACTTGCAAAAAGAATTGGGACTTACATATTTGTTTATTTCCCATAATCTCGCAGTCATTGAACATATGTGCGATGACGTTGCCGTGATGTATTTGGGGCGAATCGTTGAACAGGCGCGCGGTGTCGATTTGTATCGCAAACCGTTACACCCATACACTCAATGCTTACTGAAAGCGGTTCCAGAGATTGGCCAAGGTCGAGCCAAGGTCCAGACTGTGTTAAAAGGTGACGTTCCGAGTCCAATTAATCCACCAACAGGATGCCACTTTCATCCTCGTTGCGTTTTTGCCACTCAAGAGTGTAAACAAGAATCACAAGACCTTTTAACTTTAGAAAGCAATCATAAAGTTGCATGCGTACTTTATAAAAATTTTAGTACTAAAACGGGGGAAAAAAATGAAAGCACCAAAAAGATTAGTCAGCATAACTCTGGCATTGTTACTAGCACAGAGCTCATGGGGAGCAATACAGAAGCCAACAAATGAAGTACTAAGAATTGGCATTACCCAAGAATTTGAAAACTTAAACCCTGTTCTAATGCAAATGATGGCTACTACAATAATATATAAAATGGTGAATCGTAACTTGATGACGATGGATGCAACACCAAAGTGGATTCCACAGCTTGTAAAATCCATCCCTTCTCTAGCAAACAAAGGTGCAAGGATTTACACCGAAAACGGGGTTAAAAAAATCAGTGCGAATTGGGAAATTCTACCAAATGCAGTTTGGGGCGATGGAACGCCGATCACAGGATATGACGTGAAGTTTGCGTGGACCGTAGCGCGTACCCCTACTGTTTCTGTTGGCGAACGCGAACAATATGATCAAATTGAAGACATTAAAGTCGACGAGAAAAATCCAAAAAAGTTCACATTTATTTACAAACAAGCAAAATGGGATTTTGCCCGCCTCGGCACGTTTTATGTATTACCAAAACATTTAGAGGAAGAGATTTTTAACAAATATTCGAAGGAAAATGAAGGCTATGCAAAGAACTCGCAATATACGAGAAATCCGACAAATCCAGGACTGTATAATGGCCCTTATCGTGTCGAAGAAATCAAGCTCGGTAGTCACCTCAGCTTAATCCCGAATGAAAAGTTCTATGGGAAAAAGCCAAATATTAAAAAAATTATCTTAAAATTGATTCCAAACACAGGAACGCTTGAAGCAAATATGCTTTCTGGAACCATAGATATGGTCTCTGAACTTGGCTTTACTTTTGATCAAGCACTGGCTTTTGACAAAAAAATAAAGGCGGAGCACCTGCCGTTTAAAATAAATTTTAAAGAGGGTCTGACCTACGAACACATCGATCTGAACCAAGAAAATCCAATCCTAAAAGACGTCCGGGTTCGTAAGGCGCTTGTGTATGCGATCAATCGAGACAATCTTGTGAAGGCATTGTTCGAAGGGAAACAAAAAAAGGCCCTTCACATGATTTCTCCGATGGATCCTTGGTACACTGACGACCCCAAAAAAATCACATTATACCCAACAGACAAAGCGAAGGCAGGTCAATTACTGGACGAAGCAGGTTGGAAAATGGGCCCAGACGGAATTCGTGTAAAAGACGGACAGAAATTATCGCTTCCATTTATGACAACGGCTGGAAACAAAACGCGCGAGTTAGTGCAGGTATACTTACAAAAAGAATGGAAATCCGTTGGCATCGACATACAAATTAAAAACGAACCGGCACGCGTGTTTTTTAATGAGACCACAAAAAAGGGCAAATACGGCGGAATGGCTATGTACGCGTGGATTTCATCCCCAGAAAATACTCCCCGTGCCCAATTGCACACAGCAAACATTCCGAACGCCGCTAACGGTTGGTCTGGACAAAACTACCCCCGTTGGACAAATCCAGAGGTCGACAAAATTATAGAAGAAATCGATGTGACCTTTGATCCAAAAAAACGAAAAAATTTAGTAGCAAAGGTCCTTAAAGCTTACACGGATGAAGTTCCGGTAATCCCTTTGTATTATAGGGCAGAAGTAAGCGCCACCCCAGTTAATCAGTCGGGTTATCAGCTTACCGGTCACCAATTTTCGTCTTCAAATACGATTGAGAACTGGAATTTGCAATAATCGCCAGTTCTGGGGGGGAACAGAAATGACAACTTTTATTATTCGCAGATTGATTCAAACGGTTATTACAATCGCCATGTTGTCGTTTGTTTGTTTTTATATTTTGAGTCTGATGCCAGGAGATCCTGTAGATATCTTGGCGAGCTCAAACCCCCATATTACCTCTGAAGATGTTGCCCGTCTGAAGGCCCTCTATGGACTCGATAAGCCAGCCTATGTTCGTTATATGAATTGGTTAAAAACCGTTATTACTGGTGATTTGGGTTATTCTCGAACTTACAAAATACCCGTCAGCGAGCTCATAGGGCCTCGCCTTGCAAATACGTTTTTCTTGTCGCTCGCAGCGCTTGGCCTTTCAATATTAGTTGCCATCCCACTTGGAATTATCGCAGCTCTGAAACAAGGCACTAAGTTTGACTATGTCATAAATCTCGGGGCATTCGCAGGTATCTCCGTTCCTTCGTTTTGGCTCGGCATTGTTCTTATTTTAGCTTTTAGCGTATGGCTCGGGATGTTTCCTGCCGGCGGTACATTTACCATTGGCGCAGGTGAATTATCGGGATGGGAATTTATTAAGGATCGAATGAAATATATGACCCTTCCTGTGCTTTCGTTAACAGCGCTGCAATTGGGAAGTTTTGTTCGTTATGCACGAAGTTCAATGATTGAATCTATGCGTGCAGACTACATTCGCACGGCAAGAGCAAAGGGTTTAAGCCGATTAACCGTTGTGCTGGGACACGGATTTAGAAATGCGCTGATACCGCTTGTGACCGTAATTGCGATTTCATTCTCGTTTATTTTTTCAGGCGCAATCATCACTGAAACCGTATTCGCATATCAAGGCGTTGGAAAGTTAGTTTACGATTCAGTTATTGCAAACGATTTCAATGTCGCCATGATCGCATTTATGATTTCGGTCGCAATGGTATTGGTTATGAACTTGGTTGCAGATATTTTGTATGGTTATTTGGATCCACGAATAAGTTACGGGTGATACAATGAGCTTTCAAGACACAGAAGAAAAATCAAAATCAATGGCTCAAATGGTCTGGGAACAATTCAAAGAACATCGATTGGCTTTGATTAGCCTTTTCATCATTGGGTTATTTATCATAATGGCCTTGGGCGCTCCATTCGTTACTAAATGGACAGGTATCAGCCCTGACGATCAGAACGTGTTCAGTCGATACTTACCCCTGATGAGCAAATCCGAGGTTTCCGCTGATGACACTTCAAACCGCTTGGCCGCAAGTGTGAATACACGTCTTCATATCCTGGGTACAGATGAGTTGGGCCGTGATGTGCTTATCCGTTTGGTTTATGGGGCGCGGATTTCCATGGGAATTGGATTAGTTGTCGCGCTTATATCAGCCCTTGTCGGTCTCTTGATAGGTTCGCTTGCCGGTGTATACGGTGGGTGGATAGATACGGTGCTTATGCGGGTAACGGATTCGCTTTTATCGCTGCCACTGTTGCCAATTTTAATTGTATTTGCTGCGGTTGATCTAAACAAATTACCATTCTTTGCAAGCCTTGTCGAAAATCAGAGCCAAAGTATTTTTAAACTCGTCTTCATTCTATGCCTGTTTTCATGGATGACAGTTGCACGATTAGTTCGCGGAAGTATTTTATCAATAAAAGAGCGTGAGTTTATCCTGGCCGCACGCACGATGGGCGCATCGCGCGCCGAAATTATTATCACCCACATGGTTCCAAACATTCTGGCTCCCCTATTGGTTGCAGTAACGCTTAATGTGGGGCAATCGATTCTTTCTGAGGCCGCTCTGAGCTTCCTCGGTCTGGGTATACAGCCACCAATTCCAAGCTGGGGGAATATGTTGTTCAATGCGCAGGAAATTATCACTCAAGCCCCGCTGCTGGCCATCTTCCCTGGGCTCTTGATTTTAATTGTAGTCGTTTGTTTCAATTTTGTCGGCGATGGGTTGCAGAATGCAGTCGATCCCAAGGCCTTACGCCGTTGATTTTATAAAACTAATGGAATGGACCCGAAGGCTCTCATGGAGACGAATAACTGCGTCATAAAGTCAGTGTCTTTTGGATAGTTGTTTAGAATAAAATTCTTGGTTAAGTTAACAAGCCTACAGAGACGTTGTATTCTCAATACAACTCGTAAAGTAACTGAAGAATGGGTTAAATCCTTCCCATGCTATAAAGGAACCTTCAGATGTTTCAAAAACGGGAAAAATACCTTCATTCATTGAAATCACATATGGCATTCTGGGATTCACTTGTAATAGTCTGATAATATGTTGGGCTAAGGTCATTTTGCCCAATGGGTGCACATATACTTCTGTTTCAGTTAGAAATGGTTTTGATTGAACCAAATTCTCGGCTTGTCTCTGCAGTTCCGAAGATAGACTGCGAGAATCTAAAGCGGATTTTAATCGCTTCCAGATTTCTTGTGGAAACGCATAAACTAGTTCTTCTTCGCCCTGTACGATAACCTTAGAAAGACTCTGAGAATAGTCATGATATGCTTTTTCCGTGGTTTTAAGAATTACAAAATTCTCATTTACGTCGTTTGGAGAATCGAGATGGCTTTCATCTAGTAAGCTCAATATTACACCCGCCTTGCCTAGGAGCGACAGATGGGATCTTTTGTCTTGTTGCTTAATACGCCCCGTAAGACGTCTAAGTTCAACTTCTGTTGTAAAGCTCGGACTCTTAAGTGGATCGCGGATGATAGATCCATTCATAACCGTAAGAAAATGTTTCTTCTTAAAGAGCGAGTTTAAATGACGGCCAAATAATTCAGAAATGGATGCGATTTGAAAAAATTCCGCACCGATAGCGCAATCAAATTTAACAGGCTCCAAATAGATAGCTGAAATCTTTTTTTGTATATCTTCATCTAAAGAACCGAAAGAGTACCCAAAACTACTTCTACCATCATCTAAAACGCGAGCTACGCCATATTTCCATGAAGCTGGGTATATGTCTGGATAACCGCCAAACTTATAATTTTGGTTTTGGCTAATTTTTTTTAAAGCGTCATCCATCGCTTTTGACATTGTTTTTTGGAATCCACAGTAAGCTTCATAGGAGGTGGCAAAATCGTACAACGTTTCTACTTTCTTTTGGGATGAAGACTTGCCAGGCATCACGATATTGCGATTATTTGAGCGACAAACGTTGCCGGGAAGGTTTATGGTACTTGCTTCAGCGTTTTCCTGAAATTGAAATCCAACACGTCTAAGTTTGTCTTTTAGGCAGTTTTCTATAGTTTCCGACGATCTCTGCAGGTCTGGTACTGTAGGCGCTTGAGCTTGTGCCAATTCTAAGGATATCGATGTCAAAAACATCGACATCAAGAAACAATATATCATGATATTAATCTCCGAAAACTTATCAAGTGCGAAAGGCGTACCAAATGTGACCTAACCACTTAGTTTTACTCCAAGCAACGACCCAAAAGACACTGACTTTATAACGCAGGTTTTCGTCTCCATGAGAGTCTTGAATGTCCGTATTTCGGACGTAGCATTCTTAAGATAAATTTAAAACCCGTTTGAATGGTATCAGTAAACTGCAACTACCATAGTGCCGGGGCTCGATTGGCTTCGGACTATGGTAGGTCCTCCTTGGAGATAGGGGGCGGTATGAAACGTAGGAAAGCAAGCACGCTTTATTATGTTAATTATCGGAAGGTTCTCCATAAACTTAACGGCCTTTGGAGTGTTGTACGTTGGTTCGTTTTCTTTGGGAAGTTGGTTTATTTTCTTTATGAAATACTGAGGTAGTCCTAGGGCGGGCTTGGAACTCTAAATTCTTTAGTTAAAACCCAAGGGGTTAACCAGAGTCTCGGCACTTTTAAAAAAATCTCCTGTTTTAATGCTGAGCTGACGCAAATCGTCTCTTTCCAATAGCTTAAACACTAAACACCCCACCAAATCGAAATAAACACATTTTCAAACCCCTCTGGAACGGCAGGAAATCTGCAACTGTAACGGTTAAAACCAAAGGTGTTTTTATGAACATTAAACGGGTACTCATAACGCTACTTTTAATACACATCCTTGCTCTGATTTTAACTGCTTGTGGAGGCAAAAAAGATCGGGGTGCAAACAACGGTTGCCCTGTCAATTATGTGCGCGATCAGTTTGGCACCTGCGTTCCAGGTGGCCCAATGTTTGGAAACGCCATGAGCTTCCCGTTTTACGCTAACGCATCTATTACAGATAAAAAGCAATTTAAGAAGCTAATGATGTCAGAGTTTAACACCTATTCAAAATGTAGCGATGCAGGCAGCGCTGAGTGCCGTAGTTTGCAAGTTCTTGTACAAAAAGCAGGTGATCGATCTTACAACGTCGTATTGCGCGGGCTAGCAGTTGCGCCAGGCTGGAACTGGTACTGGAGTAACAGCTATTTTAATAATAATTTGCAAGAATCAGCCTCATCAACACAGACGTTCCATACAATTGCACAGGCATACAGCTCTAACGGTAAGCAAATCGTACGCTTTCAAAAGTCATCCTTCAATGCCTATAACCCATTTAACCACTACGATCTTGAATACACTCAAAACCATTTGTACCTGGAAACTGATGGATTGCTTTCGAAAGATAAACTCCGTTTCGTCCTTTATTATAACGGTGGGAAAAGTGGTGACAATGCGATTCCAGTTGCCACGGGTACACTTGTAAAAGGCCGTGATTACCTATAAAAATCCCCTATGGAGATCTACTGCCCTCGGTGTAAAAAAACAGCAAATTACGAGGGCAACGCATTTCGACCATTCTGCTCTGAACGGTGCAAAATAATTGACTTGGGCAATTGGGCGAGCGAAAAGTACGGTCTTCCGGTCAGCGATTCTAGCAATAACGAAAGTCAACAAGAATCTCCCGATTCAAATTTAGATAAAGCGAAACTTAAAAAATAATTTACTTCTGCTTTAATCATTTTTAAGCGTAACCATATAAGAACAAATTTAATTTTTGTGCGAATATTCTAGAACTTTCTGTTGACGGGAAATCAAAAAATTGGTTTGAATGTTGGCCTGTCAAATTAAAACTTAAATCAATACTTTTGGACAAACTGAAACTGACTAGAACCGTAGGAGCAGAGATGAACAAAGCCGAGTTAATCGATAAAATTGCAGAAACTTCCGGATTAACAAAATCTAATGTTGAAAAGGTTTTGGATTCAACCTTGGAAACAATTTGCAAGTCGATTAAAAAAGGCGAAGAAGTAAAATTAGTGGGTTTCGGTACATTTTCTAAAACAAAACGAAAAGCAAGAACAGGACGTAACCCGCGTACGGGTGAATCTATTAAAATCCCTTCGGCTTGGTCTCCCAAATTTAAACCAGGATCAGATTTTAAAGAGATTTTGAATTAACTTGGACAGTTTCGATCCAAAAAGTATAAAAAAAATAGGCATATTCACAAGTGGCGGCGATGCCCCTGGCATGAATGCAGCGATTCGCGCTGCAACTCGTTCTGCATTGGCTAAAAAGTTTGAAATGGTTGGCATAATTGGTGGTTATCAAGGAATTCTGGATAAGAATTTTAAACCCCTAAAGACCTCTGATATGGGAAATATCATTCAACGCGGCGGAACGATATTAAAAACAGGTAGATGCCCCCAATTTGTGGATGCAAAGTACAGAAAAATCGCTGCTCAAAATTTAAAAGAGCAGGATATCTCGGCCTTAATCTGTATCGGCGGCGATGGTTCCATGCGCGGTGCCCTAGATCTCTGGGATGATCACAAAATTCCTTCCATAGGGATACCTGGCAGCATTGATAATGACGTTTTTGGAACTGATTTTTCTATTGGATTTGATACGGCTGTAAATACAGCAACCGATGCAATCGACAAAATACGCGATACGGCGTTTAGCCACGACAGATTATTTATTGTTGAAGTAATGGGGCACGAGACAGGACATATCGCCTTGGAAGTGGGGCTGGCCTGCGGAGCTGAAGAAATATTTATTCCAGAAAATCCCGTTACTGTTGACGATGCCATTCAGCATATCAAACGCAGTTTAGAGCGCGGAAAGGCAAGCAGTATTCTTGTTACCGCCGAAGGCAAAAAACCCGGACGAGCCTATGACCTTGCTGAAGCAATCCGAAAAAAATCTGGTTTTGATGCAAAGATTTGTATCCTGGGTCATATTCAACGAGGCGGCTCACCAACTGCGCGGGATCGTGTTCTAGCATCGCGAATGGGAGCAACGAGCATCGAAGCTTTACTACGCGGTAACTGCACGGCAATGGTAGGAATTCAAAACGGAGAAATGGTTTTGGTTCCATTGAAAGACGTCACAACCAAAAAGAAAAAACTGAATACAAATTTAATCAAGCTGGCCCGAGTTTTATCAACTTGAAGAAAATTTATCTATGGCACAGGTTGTTTTTACTAATTATTTTTTAATCAATGATCATTCTATTAACGTACCATTCTGAGATTTCCTAATGGATTCAAAGCCCTTTTTTAGCGCGGTATTTGCACTATATAATCATAATCGATTGGGGGATGAGTTGAAACGTGTGACCACAAGAATGGTATCAACAAGCATAAAAGTCGCTTGTATCGGCTTGCTTGTTATTCTTTTCAACAACTGTGGAGAGGGCTTTAAGGCTATATCGTTAAATAGCAACTCAGTGCTTCAGTTTTCTCCAACACCAACTCCGACAGCAACGCCAACCCCTCGTCTATCACCTACCCCAACCGCCACTCCGACAGCAACGCCAACCCCTCGCCCGTCACCAACTCCAACTCCGATAGGATCTCCTCCTCCAAACGCCGAGGCCGATTGGATAATGAGATCAACTGGCCCAGGTGTTGTTTGGTCTCACGACTTCAAAACGTCTGCAGAAGCCGATAAATTTCGATGGACTGGTGGCTATGGAAATGATCCCCTCGCAAAGGGTTCCGGAGGGTCTACTTGCCGATGGGACGCCGCTGACGGAGTAAGCGGAGGCGGTTCACTTGAACTCTATCGTCCCGCAGGGACTTCTGAACAAGCCGGCTGGTGGAGACCATTCAGCCCAATGACAGATAGCGGACAAGGCGTACCTGATCGTGGTGCGAATGGAACGATCCAACGACAACCGTGGAACCCAACAGATCGTGGTAGCGAAACAACCAATTGGGGAACACGAGGCGTTTACGGTCACACAAGCTATGCTGGCCCAGGTTACGACGGCACAGAATTTTTCTTACAAATGCGGGTCAAACAAGATCCACGCAGGATTTCTGGTGGAAACGAAGATTATGCCGGCGGCAAACTTTTTTATCTCACTCACACGTATCGATCTCTAACTTCGCAAGAGCTTGTCACTTACTCTGCCGCGCCCCAAGGAAATCCAATCAGAAATTATTTACGAATCTATGCAGCTGGATCACCGCCCCTTGAAGATCTTGATAGTTTGAATCGTCCAGGGTGGCAATTGGGAAGTGAGCTTGGTCCGTGTGATAATACGAGTTTAGCTAACTGTTGGTATTGGTCTGGTGGTTGGGATACGATGATGTATCATTTGCAGCCTGGTCGCGATGGTATAGAAGAAACTAGACTGCGTGTTTACGCCGCCCATCCTGGAGAAAAGAAATATACTATGATTTGGGATGAAACTTTTGCTATCGGTTACGATTGGGACAATGGATGGAATGCGCTGTTACTTTCAACCTACCAAAATGGACGAAATATGCCTCAGGCATTTTCAAATCGTTACGATCAAATCATTTTTTCAAAACAATTTATACCCGCGCCACAATATTAAACCTTAAATAAGGTTCCGGGGTGTTCATGCCCGGAACCATGGTTCTAGGGTGAAATTCCATTTGCCTATGGCAAATGGAATTTGCTCATTAACGCTTTAGCTGAATCACTTCTGCTAAAAGTTCATCTGCTGTTGTAATGGTCTTTGCGTTTGCTTGGAAACCTCGCTGGTTTTGGATGAGGTTCACAAACTCCATCGCAAGGTCCACAGTGGATCGCTCAAGTGATTTTGACAAAAACGTACCTCGACCCGATCGTCCCGGTGTTCCAATCGAAGGCTCGCCCGATTTTCGAGATTCTTTAAACCGGTTGTTACCTACCTTGTACAGACCTTCTGGGTTTTCGAATTTCGCAAGTACGATTTGTCCAAGATCTGTTACGGCACCATTATCATAGATCGCCGTTAGGACCCCATCATCGTTGAACGCAAGGTTCGTTATTGTTCCGGCAGTCGCACCGTCTTGCTTCCAAGAAATAATGTCGGAATCTTTACCATACTGTTTCGACCCTATAATTCCTTTTCCTTTGTCAGTAACTAAAGAATCACCAAAGTCGATTTTAATTTGCTGATTTTGTAAGGCGCCGCCAACGAAGTTGAAATTGGATGCTGTTGTTTCTTCAGTTTCCAAAATGCCATCCACGTTAAAGGTCACTCTTCCTTTTACGACCTCTGACATTTCAGTTTCTTTTCCGCCAGTCACTTCTTTGCCATCGACTAGACCACGGTATTCCCATACTCGATCCCCGACCTTGTTAAAAAACAGATTCACAAGGTGTTTATTCCCTTGAGAATCGTAAATGTTTGCGCCCGTGGTATAGTTTGCCGATCCATACGGATCCTTAATGTCGAACGGCTTTGCAACCTGACGAGAATCTAGATTGATGTACATTTGCAGTTCTTTTGTCGCACGAGCTGGCGTCAATGCGCGAGGAAATCGAATGTTTCCAACCTCTGTAATGATCCGTCCACGCTCATCTGCTTGGAACCCTTGAACACGGCGATCATCATTTGTTACAAGATATCCATCCCTGTCGAAGTGGAAAGATCCGTCGCGAGTGTACGTTATACCGTCCATTCCCGACACGGTGAAATAACCATCGCCCGAGATCGCGAGATCCGTGCTCTTGTCTGTTGCATCCGTATTACCTTGGGACATGATTTGGTTCACCGCTGCGAGCTTCGAACCACGGCCGACTTGGTTACCACCAAGCACACCCTTTAAATTTCTGGCGATAATGTCAGAAAACTCTGCACGGCTTGCTTTAAAGCCCGTGGTATTCGCGTTGGCGATGTTATCACCGATCACCCCTAACGCTTCACCTTGGGATGTCAACCCTGACACGCCCGTATACATTGACGAAAGAACACCCATAGAACCCTCCTAGTTCGTAATAACTTCATTCATAAAGTTATTTTTGGAGGGGCTCCCCTTGCGGGTCCAGCCCCATTAATATTTAATTTTAAAGCACTACTGTACTATCTATATTTGTAAACACGTTCTCCTTCATCATGGCTTTGTCCATCGCCGTGATGACCATTTTATTTTTCACACTCACTACAAAGGCATTATCGCCCATTAATATCAATGCTTCTCTAGATCCCTTTTGCGCAGCTTTATCCACAGCCTCGTTCAATCGAATTAAATCTTCGTTCTTAAATTGAATACTCCGGGATTGAATGCGGTCGATTGCGTGGTTTGAAAACTTCACGCCGCTATCAATTTTGGGTGAGTGCGGCTGCACCGTTTTTCCCAATTCATTTTGCAACACTTGCAAAAAGTCTGCTTTGTTACCTTTAGCAGTATCCTTCAGGGTATCTAAACCTGGAAGGCCACTGTCAATTCTTGGGGCACTTAGGTTATTTGAAATCATCTTTTTGCCTCTACAGGTCTTAATGCATTAGCAACAAGCTCGCCAGACATTGCAACTTGGGACAAATTGCCTGTCATTTCTTTTGCTCCCTCACTATCGCTATCATTATTTTTTGCTTCTTTTTTAATCTCTTTATTTGTAACGTCGTTTACTTTCTCAACGCTTTGCAATTGGGTCTTTGCCTCTTGATCTTCTATTTTTTTAACATCAATCAATCGAATCGACTGATCGCCAACCATCAAAATTGGTCCTTCGGGGCTGAAATTCACACCCGTAACCTTTCCATTTACGGCGGTTTTTGTTCCAATTCTCAATCCGTTTGTTTCAGCCGTAACTTCGAAATTATAATTCCCAGTACGAACATACCCGCCCTTTGTGTCTGTTCCATTCCAGGTAATTTTATTATCACCTTTTTTTAAATCACTGAGTTCTATAACTTTAACCGCTGTCCCTGTTTCATCTTTAATTGTAATTTTAGTAGATTTTGCATTATCACCCAAATTAAAGCGAATCTCGTGGCTTTTATCGCCTTTGGCACGAATGATTTTACTCGTGTCAGACGCTATTGTTTTGCCAATGAAATTTACGGCTTGGTAGTTGGCCATTGGATCTTGGTTCTTTTTCATTGCCCCCAAATTTTCATTTACGTTCACCAATTGTTCCAGTGACGAGAATTGGGCAAGCTGCGCCGCCATCTCATGACTGTCCAACGGATTAGTTGGATCTTGATTTTTCATTTGGGTAAGCATCAGTTTTAAAAAGGCGTCTTTACCCAGCTCAGGGTTTCCAACCCGCCTTGTTTTCTTAGGATCGACCCAATTAGGATCTGATACCTGATTTAACATCGCGCCAAGATCTTCACTGCCTTTTAAAGCCTTTTCTTGTTCTGTAGCGCTTAAGCGTTGAACTGGATCAGGGCGGGTGATTCGCTCTGGGTTCCCTTCATTCCAAGTTTTAGTATTCACAGATTTATTAATCATTTACTTTCCTTATGCGACCAAATGTATACGGCCCTTATCATTTCTCGACATCGTAGGTATCGGCTCTACAGGCTGCTTGGTGACATCCTTCCCTCCGTATTGTCTGTATGCTTTAATCCCTGGAGAATCATTAAACCAAGCATTCCTAAACTGATTTTGCTCTCTGAATTGGCCCAAAAACTGACGTGCCTCTTCGCGATTCAAATCAGATTGTTGATTAAGGCTGTCGCTGAACTTGTCTGACACATCGACTTTAAATGCATCGACCGTCATCTTGTGTTGCGAAAGGTTTGCTTTAAGATCTCCAATGCTGCTCTCAAGAAGGCGTTTCGCATCCGCCGTATCTGCGATCATTTGAATTCCAACTTTTCCGTCTTCTACCTTAACCTTTAATTTCACATTACCCAAGCCCTCGGGATTTAGCTGCATTTTCATCTCTCCGCCACCACGACGAATCATGACGTTGGCTTGATTAATGATCTGTTGAATATTTGGATTGTCCGATTTAGCAGATCGATCAGTGCTCGCATTGAGTTCTGTTGAAAATGTATTGGTTTGCGCCACTTGCTTGTCCGGGGTAAATATCACGTCAGATGGTTGACTGTTTGAATGTAAATCGTGCTGAGGTGTATCCGTATCCTTATCCATGCTCTTCATCGACTTCTCAAGATTCCCTAATTGCATTTGAATATTTTCAGTTTTCTTTGATAATTGACTTAAGTTTTCTTTTGCCATTCCCGAATCAGATATCGGAAGGCTTTCAGCCGCCACAACTTGTTCCGCAGACACCTGTGGCGCAGACACTTTTGGAACTGCGACGTCAGATTCTCCTACTGGTTTCATTTGTTGAACCATCTTTTGAACGTATTCAGACGGTTGACTTTTTAAATCAACGGGCTTTCTATTATCAATAAAAAACTGATCTGTTGTGGTCGGCGTATCCGGCGTATCTATTGTCTCAACAATTTTATTATCGCCCAAACCGAACTCAGGTTTTAATATCTCTGTCGATTCTTTTTTGACTGGCGGATTCATAAAAAAAGATGCGTTCATTTGATCCAATTTGCGATTCACATCCAAGACCCTTTGCCTTTTTGGGTCCAAAACCTCAACTTCTATTGGTGACTCTACGGCTTGGGGGGCTTTTTGCGTTTCAATTTTATTTAACTGAACAAGCAGGGCCAGGTACTGTTCTTTGGCTGGTTGAATCTCATCTTCATCTAAGCCCAAGTTCTTGAAGAAACTCTCCATGGATTCTTCTGGCGTTGAAAGTAATTCTTTATCAGATAATGAACTTAGAGCTTGAATCAACTTTTCAGGCTCAACATCAAATTGATCCTTCATGAAGAGCATGAATTGTAAAATTGATTTTTGCTCGTCAGAAATTTGTGATTTTTTATCGAAATTAAATTCTTTTGTCAGTCTAACTTCTTTTGGCTCCTCAACCACAGGCTGACTGTCTAAACTGACGGATGAAGCGGTCCCAAATTTCTTTGGTCCGTCACTGCTATACGGGACAATTTTATCCTCATTATCGTCTTTGATCGGACGCGCATCTACGTTTTGATCTGGAGCCCCCTTGGCAGAGCTTGATTTTTTTAGTATTGGCTTATCTACAATTAGCTTTTCATCTTGTGGTTGATCATCGACTTTTCTTTTATCAAGCTGAGACTTGAATTCTTTATCATCTTCGATACGCCTTGGCGTATCGAGCTTCGCAGCGCCTCTGTCTACGTTAGACAATATTGAGTTCGAAATTTCAGAAAACACTGCCATCTAATTAATCTTTCCTATAACCAGCGAATTTTTCGCTTAATTTTTGCGCTTTCGCCGAATCTAGCATATTCAGTATGTCCGCTGCTTTATCGCGCTTCATATTCCTTAACACTTCGACCGCGAGGTCCTCATTTACAGTCTCTAATACTTTTGCCGCCCTTTGTGGCTTCATGTTTGCGTACATAGCTACAAGTTTCTCCACCTGTGTTTCATCAGCCTTGACCCGGTCGTCCAGTTGGGACGCAATGTTTGTTCTTACTTCCTCTAGGGCCTTCATTTTTCCTTCCAGCATCAATTTCTGCTGTTGCAATTCCTCGTCCAACTTTTTTAAATCTGTTTCCCTTTTGTCCAGCTCTACTCTCCGCTCCTCTAACTTATTGAAAAGAGCAAGCTCTTCTGGGGTCAGGTTTCTTGTGGCTGAATTTTCTAAGGCTTGGCCATCCGTTTGTTCAGGAGATTTTTTTTCTCTCTGTGTGGGTTGGATCGGCAAATTTTGCTTGGTTTCTTCGCTTGCGACCGCCGAACCAAATAATCGAACCTCGACTTTTGAAAGCCAAGTTTCCACGCTCTCGATATTAAGATAGAGCCAGGTACTTCCACACAAAATAACGCCCGCGAATAGAATGGTCGCTATTGGGAATGGCTTGCTTTTCTTTTTTGGCTGTATTCGATTCGAATTTGCAACCTTGACCTTTGGTGAGAGCCCGGCGCTCTGTTTTACTTTTCTAAAATGCTGCTCGTACTCGTTATTCATAACCTTTACCCCGTTTTGCAAATGTAACGACCAGTTCGTCCATGTTTTTGTAATCTTTCTTTTTTTGAATATCTAAGAATTCCGCCTTCTTTTTATTCTTTAATTTATCGTAAATCTTATGCTGTTGTGCCGCCTCGACAAGGCGTATGCGTTTTTCTTCCACTATTTTTTGAAGACCCGAGATTACTTGGTCTTGTCGTTGTATCATGATCTTTTTTCCATCCATAAATTCATCTATTGCCTTCAAATCAGAAGACACTGCGCCACCTTTTCTATGTGCAATAAACTTAGATACGTATGCTTCTTTTAACTCATCTCGATAACCATTCCCCTTTGCGATCTCAACATCCAATTTGTGTTGTGCCTCAAAGAAGTCCCTGCGCGCGACATCTTCCAAAACTTTTTTATGACCAAGTAGTTTTTCTAATCCAAATTTAAATTTCATTTATCACCCGTTTAACACCTTATCCATATACATCACCGACTCTGGAAAATCACTTTTTTCACTCGTTCGCTGCCGTAAATACTTTTCTATTCTTGGCTGAAAAAATATTGCCTGGTCAATTTTAGGATTTGACCCTTGTTTATAGGCTCCGATATTAATCAGATCCTCAGCTTCTTTGTAAATTGCCAGGTGTTCTCTCAACTTTAAAGCCATGTCTAAGTGATGTTCATCGACAACACTTTTCATAACCCGACTTGTACTTTGTAAAACATCTATAGCCGGGAAATGTCCCCGCTCTGCAAGCTTTCGCGTGAGGACAATGTGACCATCTACAATCGACCGAACAGAGTCTGCAATAGGATCATCAAGGTCATCGCCTTCGACCAACACGGTATACAAGCCCGTAATACTTCCTGTGTGTTCAAAAGAGCCCACGCGCTCTAGCAGCTTTGGAAGAAGAGAAAACACACTCGGCGTATAACCTTTTGTTGCCGGAGGTTCCCCCACATTGAGACCAATTTCCCTTTGCGCCATCGCAAATCGAGTGACAGAGTCCATCATAAAAAGTACGTCTTTTCCCTGACTAGAAAAGTACTCTGCAATCGCTGTAGCCACAAAAGCACCCCTCATGCGCATCAGCGGACTCTCGTCTCCTGTTGCGACCACGATCACGGACCTTTTTAAACTCTCTGGACCTAAATCACGCTCAATGAATTCACGAACCTCACGCCCTCGCTCTCCGATTAGAGCGATGACGTTAATGTCGGCTTTTGTATTTTGAGCCATCATTCCCAACAGAACTGACTTTCCAACCCCGGAGCCAGCCATAATTCCAACTCGTTGACCCTTACCAACTGTGACAAGCCCATTGATTGCACGAACACCAAGATCAAGAGACGCCTCAATTGGTTTACGGTGAAGCGGATTAATAATAGACTTATAGATTTGAATCTCGTCCGTATATTCAAGTGGACTTCCACCATCAATGGTTTTACCCAAACCATTTAATACCCGGCCCAACAATTGCTCTCCAACCTTAACCGTAGACACTTGACGATCCAAAATAATTTGAGCACCAAGTCCGACCCCTTGCGTTTCTCCAAAAGGCAAAAGTAAGACACGCTTATCCTTAAATCCAATCACCTCAGCCAGGATTGGATTACGATTGCTACCTGAGTAGATATGGCAAAGGCTTCCAACTACGCCGCCTGGAAGGTAGCCTTCCAGCAAACAGCCAACAACACGAGTGAGCTTTCCGACTTCCTTTGTTAACGTCACAGTCTCCAAAGACCGCCTGTATTTGTTTAAATTCAATACCGCCGATGATTCACTCATTGACCGCCGTCCGTTTTTGTTTTTGGCTTATTCTCCTGAAGAACTTTCCAAAGTTTTTCTAGCCGTTCCTCAACCGATGCATCTTTTAATCCGTTTTTTGTTTCGAAAATGCATCCTCCATCTTTGACGTCCGTGGACTCTGCCAAGGTGATTTTTTTTAAAAATTCGAATTCTCGTTTCATTTCTTTTCTTAACTCTTCAACAAAAGCATAGTCTGCTGTTGAAATTCTTACTGTAACCCTTTCGTCTTCGCTCATGGTCTCAACCACTTCTCTCAAAACAGGGATAATCCGTGCTGGATTGGATTGAATATGTTCAAGAGCGACTTTTTTTGCCATGTAATATATCAGGTCAACCATCTGAGATTCGTTTTGGTCCAGCACATTTTTCTTTATGGTTGCAAGCGCTTCCATTAATTCTGAAAACCTTTCCAGCTGCTGTCGAATTAGATCTTGGTAATCATCATAGGCCTTTTGCTTACCCTCAAACAGCCCCAGTTCATAGGCTTCTTTAAACGCACGCTCTTGCACTTCTTGCATTTTTTCTAGAGCCTTGTCTTCGATTTTTCTTTCTTGCACCTTTACTTCCGCTGCCGCCAAACCAATTTGATCTGCGACAAGCTTATTTACTTTAAAAGACTCTTGCTCTTCTATCTTTTGAAGGGCGATAAAGTTTTTCGACTGGGATTGTACATCTACGGCAACACGAGGTGGCTCATAAAACAAAACCCCCAAATCGGCCTCTTCTTTGCGAATAATCTTAGACGAGCGCATCTTCCGAACCACCTCTCGCGATTAAGATTTTTCCTTCAGCCTCAAGCTTTCGAGCTGTGTTAACAATCTCTTGCTGTGCCGCCTCCACATCCGACAACCGAGCTGGTCCCATATTGTCTAGGTCCTCTCGCAACATTTGAGCTGCTCTTTGAGAAATATTCTTGAAAATCTTGCTTCGGATTTCTTCATTCGCCGTTTTAAGAGCCAATAACAATTTGTCATTTGAAATTTCTTTAAGAAGGCCTTGGATTCCTCGGTCATCGATTTTCACAATGTCTTCGAACACGAACATCAACTTGCGAATCTCCTCAGACAAAATTGGATCCTTTTCCTCTAAGCGACCCATAATTGCCGTTTCTGTGTTTTTGTCCATGATATTCATCATCTCCGCCACTGGTTGAATACCGCCAAGTGACGTTTGATCAGCTGTCGCCATAGTTGAAAGTTCGGCTTTCAATACGGCATCCAACTCTTGAATCAATTCCGGAGAAATGTAATCAAGGTTCGACAATCGCAAAACCACCTCGGTCTGAAGATTTTCTGGAAGACGTTTTATAACCTCGGCTTTTTTTTCAGGCTCAAGATGGGCCAAGATCACAGCTATCGTTTGAGGATGCTCATTGATCAAAAAATTCGACAACGATTTTGCGTCGACGACCTCTAGGCTCTCAAGTGTTCGCTGTGGTCCGCCTCGAGTATTCAAGTGACCCAGGATTACCCTTGCTCTCTCTTCACCGACTGCATTCACAATGCTGTCTTTATGAATAACTTGATCTGAAAATATGTATTCCTGACTTTCGCTCAGCACCTCATAGAACTCCTCGAGCACCTTTTTAGTGATTTCAACCGGAACAACCCGAAGGCGGCCCATGATGCTAACCAGCTTGCGAATATCATTGTCATTGAGGTGCTTTAGTACCATGGAGGCCGCTTCCTTCCCAAGGTAGTTCATAAGCACAGCCGCCTTTTCAAAGCCCTTTAGCGTTGCATATTCCAAATTTTCTGTACGTTTAACGCTCATGTTCTAATCCCTCCTGACTAACCATAAGTTAAGAGCATTTGCGGCCTTAACATTGTCGGCCTCGATCAATCCCATAATTCTATCTTTTAGCAATTCACTTTCTGCTTTGTCTGGGTCGATAGATTCTTCTAAGCTCGGTAACGATGCGGACAATCCCGGAAGGGAATTATCAATCGCTTGAAGCTCTTCCAGTTCTTCAATTGTTTTTGGAAGCATCTCTTCAACAGATTCTTGGAAAGTATCAGTGATCCAAC
>CAUJEF010000165.1 GCA_963169515.1 Bdellovibrionota bacterium | reverse complement strand
ATTTTGCATACGACTGACAAAAGATCCCATCAATAGAACCGCAAGAGCAGAAATTACAAGAACAACGAGAGGGTATGGAACGGACCTCACTGATGCCTTAACCGCAATACCCATTTCCCGTAACTGTTGATCAATGTTTTTTGTTACAAGGCTTTTTAGATTGCCCTCTAAAAGCTTTATATATTTTTCCGGTAGCTGTTCAAACTTGAGCCCAACTTTGACATGGGGAAACTTCTCTATTCGAATATGGTATTCATTCAAATGCCCGGCATCCACAACGCTCATCACCCGTCCCATGCATGCAATTTGGTCTGCTCCCGGAACCGTAAATTCAATGGCAATGGAATCGCCAACCTTTGGGGCTTGATAAAATGGAACAATAAATGAAATTCCGGTCTTTGAAAGGTCATAAATCACAGTATTTAAAACCCGTCGGTTCTTAAACCAAGAATGTATTGAAAAGCGCCCGACCTTTATGTTCGCAGACTTTAAAGTATAGCGCGGAGTTTTGCGTTTATCTGACATATTTTTAGCCCTTACATCGTATCGGAAAGACCTGAATCTTTTGTGAATTCTCGAGATAAATCATGCCAGTTTAAGGCAATTATTCCCCATAGCTTCTAGGCACTTAGGCTGTAAAGATCTTATGGAAATATACCGACAAGAACTTTTGGAGAGGACGGGTTTTCATGTTTCAATATAGGATCTTAATCCTAATTTTTATTTGCCTCACTGGTTGTGCGGGTCCAATGTCTCCATTTGGCGCCATAAACCAGGACGACAAGCCAACGCTTGAGGAGTTCACGTCAGGTCGCAAAACCGAAGCCCAAGGTCTGAGTGTTATATTCACCCCGGACCGTCAGGTGCTCCACTCTAAATCCAAATTGGAAATTACAATTAATTCTTCAGATAAAATTCAAGAAAGCCACCTTTTTAAAATATATTACAACTCAAAGGACGTCACAGACGCCTACCTGAAACGGTCTGAAAAGAACATCCTTTCAGACTCCAACCAAATTGAAATGGCATTTAAAAATTTGCGCCTGCCCGCCTCACGCAATCACAACATCGTAATAGCATTTCAACCCTCTAAGGATAGCAATCTGATTTTAGCAAAATATCTTCCGCCGACATGCCTGGAAACAGATGACATGGATATAATATCCACGGGTCTATTCACACCGCCGAGCGAGTATCTTCTATGGATAAAATCCTCTTCAAAAGTCAAAGAACTAAATCCAAGCCTATTAGCGGGCCTAATCGCCCAAGAATCTGGGTTTAACGAATCAAGCGTTAGTTTTGCAAAAGCTATTGGCCTAACTCAAATTACATCAAGTGCTGAAAGCGAAATTATCCCCTTACGGCCAAACTGGCCACGTTATTCGAAAATTTCTGATCTTTCCGCTCCACAAATTAAAACTTTGATAGCCTCAAAAAAAATAACCTCTGAAAACGAATGGCGCTTAGATCCAAAAAAATCAATCGACGGCGGCAGTCTCTACCTTAAATACTTATCTGAATATTGGAAAAAGCCTGAAAATTCAGACTTAGTTAAAGCAAACTTTAAAGATGTTGACCTCGCAATGACGACTGTCGTTCTTGCCAGTTACAATTCTGGGGCTGCACGTGTAAAACGCGCTCTTAATGAACACGGGAAAGACTTTTTATATGACGATGAATTGGGCGAAGCCAGAAAGTATGTAAACCGCATTATGAGTTACTGCTACCATTTCTCGAAGAAGGAAAGTTAGTATGAAATATAGGCCGAAGTCACTCATATTACTTTCCGTTGTTCTAATCTGTGTGGGATTATCTGTTCCGCTACAAGTGGCCCTGCTTTATGAACACTCTTGGGGTGAGTTTGGTGCTATCTGGAATAAGCTCACATATTTAAATCAAGCTGTAATGTTTTTCTGCTTTTTTAATGCAGCATTGTTATTCCAGGCCTCTAAATACTCGATTTACTCAACGGCAATCTTGATACTGGTCACATTCCTAAATAATTATTGGGTCGGTAAGGTTGGAACAGATTTCAGCATGACGACTACAATGCTAGGATGCGCGTTGTTCGCATTGGCACATGGCCTGATGCTCCTTCCAGATGCCCGCGCCGTACTCCGAAACCCAAAAAATCGCTGGTGGAGAACGGCTGCCAGGCGCAAGGTAGAAATCCCAATGCTCGTGTGCCCATGGCTTGATAAGGCAAAGTTTTCTACGGCAACCTATGATATATCAGAGTCTGGCGCGTTTCTACGCCTCAATACCAGCGGAGAAGCGAAAATTCCTACGGACCTGAAACCAAATGATCAAATTGAAATTCGATTTAATATAGCTGGATTTTATCAAATCCGATGCAGTGCCAAAGTCGTCCGAGTTGAAAAGGGTGGTGGCACCTATCCCGCCGGAATGGGAATCCAGTTCCGCGAAATGGCTGGGGACGACCAAAAACTTCTCCGCCGCTTTATTGATGGGGAAATGTCCTTATAGAAATAATGAAAAATTAACCACATATACCGGCCCCAATGACAGAATTTGTTGATGGTTTAGAGATCTTAGAACATCGTTACGAGGTAGCCCTGCCTCTAATATATTGAAAAGACAGAACTAAAACCCGAATTATGCAAACCGTAATCAGTGAAATTAAGACAGGTTCTGCATAAGACCGCTTGAAAATTTAGTGCGTTTCCAGCATATTGAAATCTGTCTGCTTTCTCGGAGATTTTTTAAGGTTCTCCTTTGCGAAGCGACCCATACTTTAAAGGAGGACTTAAATGTCTAAATTATACGTGGGGAACATTCCCTATTCTGTAGACGATCAAGCTCTACAAGACCATTTTGCTGCATGCGGAACAGTGACTTCTGCCCGTGTCATTACGGATAAAGGCTCTGGACGTTCAAAGGGCTTCGGCTTTGTTGAAATGTCATCTGCCGATGAAGCAAATGCTGCCATCGAACAATTAAATGGCAAAGAATTACAAGGCCGTGCAATTCGCGTGTCTGAAGCTAAACCACAAGAATCTGGTGGTGGACGCGGCGGTGGTGGCGGATTTAAACGCGGCGGTCCCGGTGGCGGACGTGGCGGTGGATTTAACAAACGCTATTAATATTTTCTTTAGATAGAAAATTAAAAAAGGACTTTGAAAACAAAGTCCTTTTTTATTATCTCAAACGCTGATTTTTTGATACTTTCTGTGACCACATGGAACCTAAAAAGCTCGAAACAAAACGCCTACTTCTTCGCTGGTATGAGTTTACCGATACAGATTTTGTAATAAAGCTTCTGAACGAATCGTCTTTTATTAAGAATATCGGCGATCGTGGCATTCGCAATGCCGAAGACGCAAAAAAGCATATTCAAAAAATTTATGATGAGCAATACCGTCGGCTAGGCTTTGGATCTTTCATTGTGGAAACTAAAGAGCCCAGACAGCCCATCGGAATTTGCAGCCTGTTGAAACGTGACTGGCTTGGTGATGTTGATATTGGATTTGCTTACCTTGAGTCGCAATTTGGGAAGGGTTATGCAACTGAAGCCGCAAAGGCAGTTGTGGAGTATGTGCGAACGGAATTAAAAATTACACGTTTAGTGGGAATTACGTTAGTTGAAAACATCCCGTCTCAACGAGTATTAGAAAAGCTCGGAATGAAGTTTGAAAAAATGATCAAGTTCCCCGAGTTCGATAAGGAAGACAACCTTTACAGTATAAATTTTTAAAACTGGCTCAAACCGAGAATGTTCAAAAAAGTGTCAAATTCTTAGAGTCCTATTTTGATCTAAGTATATGAAACTTCGCGTTTTTTCATTTCATTTGCTATACTTAAGTAGTGTTTTCTCAGAGCTTGGGGGACGTTATGAGCGCGTATAAGAATATAAAAATGGCTATCCTATTGAGTGCCGCAACCGCGGTACTATTTGGATGTAGCAAGAGCACCCTGACAGCTCCAGAGAAGCTAGGAACTTTTGATGTTAACATGTATCCATTAAACAAGTTAGTGTGCGATCCAATGGGCGGTGGCGGACCATTAAATCCAGGTAAAGGATTAAAGGCATCATTATATTACACTCGCCCCGATCAACCACACTACAGCAAACTTTCAGATTATTTCGCAAATGGGATTAAGAGCCCTCAGGCTATGTTTTTTTCTCAAATAAATGTTCCAACTCGAAAATTCGCTTTAGGATTTCCAACTGAAACAGGCGGAATAGTGCGCGACGATGCGGGGAATAACCTAATCGAGTATTTTGCTATCCGTTTTTCGACAGTGCTGAAATTAACTCAAAACGACTCTAACGGGGTGTATGAATTTGCATTGTTGTCTGACGATGGAACCACGATGAAAACGACCGTTCAGGGACAAGATACCATTCTAGTCAGTAACGATGGCGATCATCCAACTAAAATGGGATGCGGTATTCAAACACTAAATATGACCCAAGATAGTGAATACCTGGTAGACTTTGAATATTACCAAGGCCCTCGATATCATATTTCATTTATTCCATTATGGAGAAAGAAAAGCGCCTCAAACCCAGTTGAAACTGAATGCGGAAAATCAGGCAACTCTAGATACTTTGATTTTGAAAACAATTCTGCCCCACAGCAAGCGTACAAAGATATTTTGGCGCGTGGGTGGAAACCCATTGCGCCAGAAAACTACAATTTACCGATCTCGGCGATTTTCAATCCATGTGTCACAGGGGTTGCGCCACATATCACAGGTTTTATTGCCGAAGATTTATTTTTTGGGCGTGTAAGAGTCGCTTGGAACACAGACATTCCAGCATCATCACAAGTGCGATACCTGGATGTGTCCAGCGGTGTAGAGATGCTATCTAATAGTGATAATATGCTTCGAACACAGCATGAAATTATCTTAGATGGTCTTACCGTGGGACAATCCTACACGTTCCAAGGTGTTTCGATCTCGGATGACTATGGCAAATCCATCAGTGACCCTGTCACCCTACAGCTGCGAGGTGGGGCTCAATAATATATCTTTATTTGTTTTGAAAATGATAAAGGCGTTCAACTTCATTAGTGATAATGCCGTCGGCACCGATTTCATACAGAAATTCAAAGCCTGCAACTTCATTCACTGTGTACGGATAAACCTTCAGGTCATACTTGTGTAATAAATCGACAATGCCTTTATTCAATTTTTTATAGTTAGGATGATAACTATATGGTCGAATTTTATCGGCGTCTTCGAGCCTTAAACCCTTTTCTATGTCATGGTTAAGCAATCCCAACTGAACATCTGAATTTTTTTTTCTTAAAATCTCTAAAATGTGCCAATAAAAGCTGGAGACAACAACGGAGTCCATCATGTCTCCATGCTCGATTAGGTTCAGTAGCCGATCAGCCATCTGGTTACACGCAGACTCGTTCAAAAGCGTTTCGTGCTTTATCTCAACATTTAAAAGGCATTGCTTCTTGACCAACGCGAAAACATCTTGAAGTAGGGGTATTCTTTCACCCTTAAATTTATTATTAAACCAAGAGCCCGCATCGAGCTTTTGCAAATCGTGAGCCGAATGATCAAATATCAGCCCACTTCCGTTCGCAGTTCTCCCTAAATTAAAATCGTGATGAACAACAAGTTCCCCGTCTTTCGATAAATGGATATCAAGCTCAATCATATCGCAGTGATTTGCAATCGCTCGCTCGAACGCTATCATGGTATTTTCTGGATACTTTGCACTAAAGCCCCTGTGGGCTATCAACAAGGGTTTATTTTTCATGCTCAACAAGCCCCTTAACAAACCAGCGCTGCATAAGCAGAACGACCATAATTGGTGGAACCATCGCAACAAGTGCACCTGCCATCGCAACATTCCATTGTGGAACCTGGTCGGCTTTGGGAATCAAATGTTGGACCCCTACAATGATTGTATCCATGCTTGGTTCTGTCGTCACAAGGAGCGGCCACAAGTATTGATTCCACCCGGTTACGAATACAATCACAAATAAAGCTGCAATATTTGTTTTTGATAACGGAAATACAATCTTCCAAAAAAACTGCATCGGCGTTGCCCCATCCATTTTTGAGGCCTCACATAGTTCTTCTGGCAATGTTAAAAAGAACTGGCGAAATAAGAATGTCGCCGTAGCCGAAGCAACCAGCGGCAAAATAAGTCCAGAGTATGTATTCAATAAACTGAAATCCAAACCAAATTCTAAATTGAAAATTCGAAATAAAGATTTAAAGGGAGAAAATAAATTTGCAGCAACTTCATAGGTTGGCAAAATTCGAATTTCTACAGGCAACATCAATGTCATAAAAATCATCCAAAACGCTAACATACGAATTCGAAAATTAAAATAAACAATGGCAAATGCCGAAATTATTGAAACCGATATTTTACCGACAGTAATTCCAAGCGCCATAAGGAACGAATTCCAGAGCTGTGTTTCTAAATGGCCCTTTTCCACGGCAGCACGAATATTTTCTAACAACTTTTCACCCGGGATCAGTGGCATAGGGTACTTAAGCACTTCGCTTAATGGCAACGTAGCCGCAACCAGACAATAATAGATTGGAAATCCGACAACGACAATCCCCAGGACAAGAAATGCATAGCTAAAAAAATCAAGTATCGGCGTCCGCTCAACCATTGTAATGAACTTTCTTTTCAACAACTTTAAACTGCACAATTGTCAAAATAACAGTGATAACCATTAAAATCACAGACTGCGCCGCAGATCCACCCAAGTCTTGCCCTACGAATCCGTCAGAATATACCTTGTAAACCAATGTGCTTGTGGCGCCACCCGGCCCCCCTTCAGTTGTTGCATGTATCACGCCGAACGTATCAAAAAAAGCATACACCAAGTTCATTACTATCAGGAAAAATATTGTTGGCGACAAAAGTGGCAATACAATAACAAAAAACCTTCGCAGTGGACCGGCACCATCAATTGCGGCGGCCTCAAGAATGGATCGAGGCACAGCCTGCAATCCGCCCAAAAAGAAAACGAAATTATAGGAAATTTGTTTCCAAGATGCCGCGATTATAACCATAACCATGGCATGGGTACCATTTAGTACTGGATTCCAATCTACACCATTAGAAACCAAAAAATGCCCGATCACACCATAGGTCGGATGAAATAAAAATAACCACAACATACCCGCCATCGCCGGTGCAACCGCATAAGGCCAAATTAAAAGCGTTCGGGTCACTGTTTTGATTTTCAAAATACGGTTTGTAAGTGCTGCCAATGCCAAGCCCATTAGCAAAGACAATAGAGCCGTTGAGACGCTAAAAACCAATGTTTTTAAAAAAGATTGTCGATATTCTAGTGTTTCAAATAGATTTTTAAAATTATCAAACCAAACAAACGCTGTCCCCTGCCCAAATGGATCAGAAATCTGAAATGCTTGCAGTAAGGCCGCCCCAGCGGGCCAAAGGAAAAATAAAATTACGATCAACATCTGCGGAGAGATCAATAAGTATGGCAAAATTGGATTTTCGTAATGGGAGCGTTTGAGCATTATTTTACAGTCTTAGCAAAATTTTGTAAGACCTTGTTCCCTCTCTCTACAGCTGAATCCAGTGCAGCTTTTGAAGTTGCGGTTCCAGCCCAAACTTTCTCAAGTTCTTCTTCAACGATCTCACGAATCTGTGTAAACCCGCCCAAACGAATCCCACGCGAAAGCACGCTCGGCTTTGTTCGGGTCAGTTGAAGAATTGCAACCTCTTGCTCTGGGTTTTCTTTATAATACCCTTCTTTTTTTAATTTTTTATATGCAGATAAAGTGATCGGCAAATATCCGGTAGACTTATGCCATGCAATTTGCGAGTCCGTCTGACCTAAAAATTTAATAAATTCTGCAACGCCCTTGTTTTCTTTCGCCGTAAAGCCCTTGAATGCCCAAAGTGTGGCCCCGCCGATGATACTATTTTGAGGCTTTGTACCTGCATTATAGGGAAGTGGTGCCGCTCCCCACAAAAATTTTGATCCTGCTTTCACTGCGGAAATTTGCGCCGATGTATCTAAATACATACCACAGCGACCGTTCGTAAATGCGTTCCTTGCTGGATCGCTACGTCGACCCTCGTAAACAAAGGATTTATTTTTTATACCAGATTGAAGTTTTTCTACGTTTTGTACGACGGCGGGCGTATTAAATTTTAGTTCTGCATTGACCCCTCCATAACCATTTTCAAGAGATGCAAATGGAAGGTTGTGAATTGCAGAAAAATTTTCTATTAAAATCCATGGTTGCCACCCAACAACCATCCCACAGGGGGCTCCAGATTTCACGATCGCATCCGAGGCTTTGTAAGCGTCTTGCCATGTCTTCGGCACTTCTTTGATACCCGCTTTTGCAAACAAATCCTTATTGTAGTACATAATTGGTGAGGACGAATTAAAAGGCATCGACATCAACTTTCCGTTTTTGTCTTCGTAATATGACAATACCGGTTGAACATAATCCGCCCAATTGATCTTCACCTTTTGCTCTGCCAATAAATCTTGAATTGGAATTATTGCTCCACTGGACATCATCGTCATTGTACCCACTTCAAAAACTTGAATCAGGTTTGGCTGTTTTTTCCCACGGTATGCTGCAATGCCTGCGTTAAGCGCTTCAGTGTAATTTCCTTTACCAATAGGAACAACTTTGTACATCTTTTGAGAAGCATTGAAGTTATTAACCAGAGCTTCTAATGCCGATTGAAGATCTCCAGTCATTGCATGCCAAAAGTTAATTTGAGTCTCGGCATTCGCAACTTGAAAAACAAGCAGTAAGGAAAAAATAATAGCCAATGGTCTCACAATCCCTCCTAATTATAGTTCAGGGCCTTGCCTGACGTTTTATCAAAGAATCTTTGATTCTCTTTATCAATATAAATCTGAATTACCTGACTTGGTCGGACCGGAGCAAGGCCTTCACATTTCACAATTACTTTTTGATTCAAAACTAAAGTATGAACCAAGGTCTCTCCGCCCAATGGTTCAAGAACTTCGACTTGTGCTTGGTAACCAACTGGGTTGCTCAGACCTTCCGCCTCTAACCGTATATGCTCTGGACGCATTCCAATAATCTGTCCTGAAATTTCTATTAAATTTGTCGGGGGACTTCCGATAAAACCCGCTACAAATGCATTCGCTGGGTTTCTATAGATTTCAAGAGGGGATCCGATTTGCTGTATATAACCATCTTTCATCACAACGATCCGATCGGCCAGAGTCATCGCTTCAACTTGATCGTGGGTTACATAGACAATGGTTGTTCCCATGCGCATATGTAGTTTTTTAATTTCTGTACGCATTTGGTTCCGTAATTTTGCATCCAAATTCGAAAGTGGTTCATCAAACAGAAACACAGGTGTATTCCGCACAATTGCACGCCCCATAGCGACTCGTTGGCGCTGGCCACCCGAAAGCTGCCCTGGGCGTCGCTCAAGTAAATCCATCAGTCCTAAAATTTCAGCCGCTTGTCGTACGCGCCGGTCGATATCTTTCCGATCCATTTTTTGAAGCTGAAGAGCAAACGAAAGATTTTCTCGAACCGACATATGTGGATAAAGCGCATAGTTTTGAAACACCATCGCAATATTTCGGTCTTTGGGTGCAAGATTGTTAACTACTTTGTTCCCGATTTGAATCTCTCCTGAAGAAATTTCTTCTAGGCCTGCAATCATACGAAGTGTCGTCGATTTCCCACATCCTGAAGGACCCACCAGAACGACAAACTCCTTCGGCTTAATTTCCAAATCAATTCCATGAACAACCTGGTTTTGACCGTATTTTTTTACTAATTTTTTAATTAATATCTGAGACATTATACCTTTCCTAGACGCTTGGTGCCAGGCACCATAATAAAAAGTAACCCGACGACAATGGCGAAGTCTGCAATATTAAAAATTCCAGTTCGAAGGCTTCCAAACCCAATGTGCAAAAAGTCGATGACCTTCCCGTAAGTCAAACGATCAATTAAATTCCCGACGGAGCCTCCGATTATCAAGCTCCAAGAAATTGTTTCGATCCGTGAAAGCGAATGTTTGAACACATGCCATGTTGCCCAGATCACAAATCCCGAAACAAAAACAATAAATAGCCAAAAACGAAAGCGCTCCGACAAACGTGCACCAAGACTTAAGAAAGCCCCTGGATTTTCTGCATACTCCAATACAAAAAAATTATTTAAGAAAGATCGAGGCGCAGTCCCACGCAAAAATTCTCTCGCAATCAGCTTTGCCGTCTGATCGCAAATTACAATGGAACTCAAAAGAAATACAATCAGTGTCGTACGTTTCAAAATTATTTTTTCATAACCGCGAAAAGTCTTTGAGGATCACTTTCGAAGCATTAAGGCCCGGCGTTCCCATAACTCCGCCACCCGGATGTGTCCCGCTCGCGCACATGTATAAACCCTTAACCGGTGTGCGGTAATCCGCATAACCTGGAACTGGGCGCATATTAAACATTTGATCCAATGTTAATCGACCATGAAACAAACTTCCGCCTGTCAAATTCCATTCGCGCTCCATATCTGGTGGAGTAAGTACTTCCATGTGTAAAATCGATTTTTTAAAATTCGGCGCATATTCATTCATAATGTCTATGCAACGCTTTCCATAAGCCTCTTTTTCTTGCTCCCAAGTTGTTCCTGTTTTCAAACTATAAGGCCCATACTGGGTAAAAATATTCATAACGTGCTGACCTTTAGGGGCAAGCGTATCGTCGATAGAACTCGGGATCGTAGCCTCTAAAATCGGATTGCGGCTTGGTCGACCTGTAATTGAATCTGCATATGCTTCCTCAATATATTGAGTCGATGGACAGATATGAATTGTACCGCGATGTTGCGGTCCGAACATCCCCGGACACGCTGTGAAATTTGGCAATTCACTCAAAGCTAAGTTTATTTTCACAGAAGCACTATCATAATTAATTCTACGAACATTACGCATAAACTCTGCAGGCACGTCGTGTTCATCCATCATTTTGTTAAATGTCACGTTGGGATCAACTCCTGATGCGACCACCTTTGCTTGATACTCGCGGCCACCTTTTGCAATCACACCGACAGCTTTACCGTCTTTCACCATGATTTTTTGAACTGGCGTATCTGTGAAAACGTCTACGCCTAGCGCTTGACAAGATTTTGCAATACTTTGTGTAAGACCGCCCATGCCACCACGCATATAGCCCCATACTCCGCGGACACCATTACATTCACCCATCACATGATGGAAAAGCACATACGCTGTTCCCGGCATACTTGGGCTTGCGTTGGCTCCAATTACGGCGTCTGTTGCCAAAGTGGATTTCAATTCGTCACTTTCAAACCAATCATTTAAAAGGTCCGTCGCACTTCCTGTGAGCAAGCGGAACATATCTCCCCAGTTTTCTTTGATTTTATGACGATTTTTAAATCCAAATTTTCCATACGTCATAAAATCAGAGAAGCTCAATTTTCCTATGTTCGGCGGGACCATTGCCATCATTGGCTCTAAAATCTCAGATATTTCGGAAAGCATTTCTTCGTATCTTGGATAGTTCTCGGCATCTTTTTTAGAAAATTTTGAAATTTGCTCTAGGCACATTTTTTTATCTGGGCCGAGCAACATATATCGCCCGTCCGGGAACGGCGTAAAGCTGGACGGATCACGCGGCAACATTTCAAAACCAAAATTTTTTAATTTTAAATCAGCAACGATCTCCGGGCGAAAAAGGCTGTTTACATACGACAATCTAGAAATCTTAAAGCCGGGCCACAATTCCTCAGTAACTGCGCAACCACCGACAGTGTGGCGTGCTTCAAATACTGCAACTTTCAAACCTGATTTTGCTAAATATCCAGCAGTGACTAAACCGTTATGCCCACCGCCAACGACAATTGCGTCATAAACGCCCAATTTATTTCCTGTCATAATCCCTCCTCAGGCAGGGGTATACTCTTATAGTTTTAGAGGTAACGCGTCAAACTATTTTTTCTGATGAAAAATGATGGCCTTTTCAAAATACGGTCTTGCGCTGTAGCATACTAATTTACAATTACAAAGTCCTTAGTCGCTGCAAAGTCAGAGCTATATTGGCGAACTTCTGGTGTTTGAAATTGAACTTCAACCCGATAATTGCCGCTTTCATTCCCGTTCAATATCAATTTGCTTCCTATATTTGGAAGTTTTTGTAGCCCCCCAGCCGCAACTTTGTACCATGCAAAATTCAATCCTTCTAGTGGAGGTGTCAATGCTTCGACAACAAAGCCCGTAACAGTTTTTTGAATCCTCACGTCATCGATTATTTTTACTCGCGCTAAAAATTGTTTCCAAAAATTTTCTTTATCGACAGAACAGAATTCATCAGACAACATTTCACGCATGATGCACGTATTGAATGTTGGTCGATAGGATTTACCGCCAAACTCATCAAATGTTGCGTACGCGCCCACATGGTGGTTCTCTTTGTTAATTCCAGCGGGCAAAGCAAAAACTGTAATGAACGCCAAAACATTGTCACCATCTGCAATATTTTGTTTCGCTTCAATCACGTGAGCACCTTCTGCCAGCTGGCTTTCAACATTAAAGAAACTGCGATCTGCTGTGAATTTACCAATCAATTCTTGTTTTTGGCCGTCTAAGAAAACATGAACGTCATCTGCCGTTTGCCAACCCACAGAACTTACGATCACATCTAAATCGTAACCTGCCGGAAATCGAAATTGCGCTTTGTATGGTCGATTTAAATTTTGCCAAACATAATCACCTGAAAGCTGTTTTGATTCATAGACGTCAAGATGATCTTGTACCCAATGTTTCCAAGAAACATTGGGACTTGCAGAGGCATTGGCCCCCGAATACACACCCCCACCGTCATATTCTTCGCCCACATCACCAAAATTGTGTCCAAGCTCATGGCGCAAAACAATCTTTCCAGATTCTACTGACCGAGTTGTAATCGCATAACGGCCACCTAGCCCACCATAAAAATCGTCATTTGCCATTAGAATCGGATAATCCGCGTCAGGAGCTAACGCAATAGCTCTTTCAATTGTGGCCGTGTTTCCCGGCATAATTGCACGCTTTGAGCCCGCTGGGGTCCGATACAGTCCAAGTGCAGTTTTTTTCTTTTTTAGATCGGTCAGGCCCGATTCTTGGGAAGGAACAAATACGGCGTGAATATTAAACAGCGCAAGATAACTTGAAAACGTCTTTTCAGAAAACAAATCATTTTTAATTCGTTCGGCATCTGTAAAGAACTTCTCTTTTTCATTTTGGGTGTAACCATCTCCCACAATTGTCAGGTCGATTCGATTCTCAACCGGTCCCTGTTGCACGAGGGTACGGACCTCTGATCCCGGCCAGGGCGCCATTTCTGTTTTTGTTTGCGTACGTAACGTCGCTGGCAAAAACTCGTCTCCGTAGATGGTTTCAGTATAGATTCCCGTTTTGGGCGCATTGGGCCCTTCGACAATAAATTCTGGAATTGATCTTAACTGGCGATTTTGCCCATCGAATTTCTGAGGTGATTTTACGACTGTTGTTTGCCCATCTCCAGCCTTTTTAACAATCCAGGACGCCTCCGCTCCAAGGCTAAAAAGCAATGAAAAAGTAAGAAATATCTTTGTCCACACGGCCATGTGTGCCCCCCTCTTTTTGAGTCGTTAGACAGTAGACCATAGGATCAATACCTAGTACACTCAAAAAATGCTTATCGTAACGGACCACATTCACATTTCGCTAAAGGAAATTTATTTCACATTTGCGCGAAGCTCCGGACCAGGCGGGCAGAAAGTCAATAAAACAAACTCCAAAGCCGTACTTCATTGGAGTATTCCTAACAGCCACAGTATACCCAATGTTTTACGGGAGCAGTTGCTGTCCAAGCTTCAGAAAACTTTGAACGAAAATGGCGAGATTGTTATCCACAGCGATAAATACCGAGATCGCGGACGAAATGTATCCGACGCTTTAGAAAAGTTGAAAAAAATTATTATCCAGGCGACCCATGTCTCAAAAAAAAGGATCAAAACAAAACCCACGCTATCGGCAAAAGAAAAGCGTTTAAGTTTCAAACACAAACACTCTGAGATAAAGCAAAATAGAAAGAAGATCTGGTAATGGAACTTCCCAAATTCAAACGCGTTCTGATAAAGCTTGGAACCCAGGTGGTTACAGATGAAAACGGTTTGTTTGCCGAAACTCGAATACGAGAAATTTTAAAAGGATTACATTCATTCCCGCATATTGAGTTCTTGATTGTAAGCTCTGGCGCGGTAGGTCTGGGGCGTAATGCACTTGGTATTTCAAAAAATATTTCTACGAGCCAAAAACAAGCCTGTGCGGCCGTAGGACAAACGCTTCTGATGAATTCCTATAACAAGATTCTTTCAAAATTAGATCAAAAAGCGGCTCAGCTGTTGGTCTCAGCAGACGACCTAACCGATCGAATAAAATATTTAAATTTTCAAAAAACTTTAATCGAACTTTTGAAATTAAAAACACTTCCGATCATTAATGAAAACGACTCTATTTCGACGGTTGAGCTCGAAGCGCAAAGCAAAAGTTTTGGGGATAATGATAAGCTTTCAGCGCTTGTGTCTTCAAAGATGAGCGTGGATCTTCTAATTATTTTGACAAATGTGGATGGTGTTTACACGGACAACCCATTCACATCCAAAGACGCAAAAAAAATCTCGCTTATTAAAAGCTTTGAGGAGCTCAAGGAAATTAAAGTCGGGGGAACATCCGCATCCGGACGTGGCGGCCTAAAAACGAAGTTGGAAGCTGTGCGCGTCGCCGCCCTTAACGGAGTTTTCACAGTTGTGGCGCCAGGGCACGAAAAAGATATTATTAAAAAGATCCTTTCAACAGTAACATGGAATTCAGAATCTCCGGGTACTTTGATTTTACCCGCTAACCGAATGTCGCAGCGTAAAAACTGGATAGGATTTTCTTCAAATACCTCAGGTATCGTTATTGTAAATGCCGGAGCTGCCATGGCACTTATTGAAAAAAAGGCAAGTCTCTTGCCCATCGGGATAGTTGATGTGAAGGGCGAGTTCAAGTCCGGCGACGTTTTAAGCATTCAAGACGAAGCGGGAGTCGAAATCGGCCGTGGGATTTGCGATTATTCCAGTACTGATTTAAAGCGCTTAAAGGGCCAAAAAAATGAGGAGGCCATACATCGAGATAATCTTGTAATATACAAGGACTACCAATTATGACCGTTAAAAAATCTTTAGAAAATGCACACCATGCTTTTTATCAATGTTCACGACTGACCTCGGATCAAAAGTATCAGGCGTTGATTCGTTTTGCAGAATTGATTTGGGAACGAAAAGACTTCTTAATCAAAGAAAACGAAAAGGATTTAAAGGCCCAAAAAGGTAAACTCGCTTCCAGTCTATACGAGCGTTTAATACTTGATGAATCAAAAATAAAAATCTTAGCCCAAGGATTAAAAGATTTAGCCGCTCTCCCCGATCCTGTTGGAAAAATTTTAAATAAGCTAAAGCTCGATGACGGCTTGATGCTTGAGAAAATTTCTGTTCCGCTCGGCGTGATAGGGATTATTTTCGAATCACGCCCTGACGTCATTCCGCAGGTCCTCGCTCTTGTTTTAAAGAGCAGCAACACTGCAATTCTAAAGGGCGGTAGTGAGGCTATTCATTCGAATAAAGCATTTATGAAAATTGTAAATCAATTAAATGAAGACTTGCCATTTTTGCCCAAGTTTTGGGCTCAATTATTCATCGACCGCAAAGCAGTACACGAAATGTTGAAATACCATAATTATATCAGCCTGATTATTCCGCGCGGATCAAGCAAGTTGGTGCAAACCATAATGAAAAATACAAAGATTCCGGTTCTGGGCCATGCCGACGGGGTTTGCCACATATTTGTTCACAAGATGGCAGACCTGAACATGGCAAAAAAGATAATTTTGGATGCCAAAACTCAATACCCATCTGCTTGCAATTCGATGGAGACACTTCTGATTGACGATGGCATTGCTGAAAAATTTCTTCCAGCCATTGTTAGCGATTTAAGATCCAAAAGCGTAAAAATTTTAGGCGATAAGACCAGCAGAAGGTGGGTTAAAAGCCTCCCACTGGCAAAAACGTGGAATAACGAGTACGGTAATCTGACCTGTGCTGTGAAAATCGTGAAAAATACAGATGAAGCCATTAAGCACATCAATACTTATGGCTCACACCACACTGACGCGATAATTTCCCAAGATCCTGTTGCCCAAAATCAATTTCTACAAGAAGTGGATTCAGCAAGCGTCTTGGTCAATGCGTCCACCCGGTTCGCCGATGGTTATCGATTTGGGATGGGCGCCGAGGTCGGAATTTCCACAAACAAAACCCATGCCCGCGGTCCTGTTGGAATAGAGGGATTGG
>CAUJEF010000164.1 GCA_963169515.1 Bdellovibrionota bacterium | reverse complement strand
TCAGTATAGTTTTTCCAGGAGAAAAAATGATATCACCAGGAAGGCTGACCATCCTACTGGTCTGATCACCAACCGATTCCGACAGCTTTACCTGTTTTCCCTGATTCAAGGACCAAAGAATAACAAAAAATATCATTACATTTGTCATCAGGTCGATATACACCACCTGCCAAGTCTCTGAACTTCGTTTCTTACGTTGTGGCTTCAAAAAAATCTTCATTGAGAAATCTCAATCTTAACTTTGTTTTCAATCAAAACCTGCAAGGCTCTTGCAAAAGTCTCATAATCGTAATCCAAAGCTCTGATTCGCTGTTCGAAACGCGAGCCCATAATTTTATAAATAATTGAATAAAGCGCACCGTAAAGAGTTGTTTTGAGCGCCATCGCAAGCTGAGGAGACAGTGATTCAACTGTGATGTCCCCGCCCAAACTATCAAACATAGACATTAACCCGAGAACTGTTCCAATTAAGCCGAAGATCGGCATGGACACCGATACAAAATCGAGATTTGCGCTGTTGTAGTCATAAAGCTCATGGCACTCAACATAGTAAGAATGGGCAACATATTCTGCGTAATCAAATCCCTTACCTTCCGCCAAAAGTTTTTGCATATCTTTTACAAGAGGATTGTCTGGCAGCGAAATTGTTTGCCCATTTTGAATCGGTCCCACTTTGATTTCACCCTTTGAGTCTTTTTCAAATTGAAGAACTCTATGAAGCTCTGCAAGCGTGTCTTGAATGTAGGCGGCTTTATTAATCAAATGTCGACTGGAAAAGAAAATTGTGAATGAAGAAAGAAACAGTCGTCCGATTTCTGTTCCCGTCGTGTACACCAACAGACCCAGCGAAATAAACATAAGCGAAATAAAATAATTTTCGGTAACAAAGAAAACCGCACTGATGAGAAACAGCCCCCCAAACCCGATCAATCCTGTAACGCCGGCACCCGCGCTGGATTGATTTATGTTGAGCGCCTTCTTTTTTACCGCTTGGAAAAATGTTGTATTACTTTCCGACATTATCTCTCTCCTGTTTTTCTTTGATCTGTTTTGCTAATTCTATTCTTTCTTTCATTAATTCTATTCTTTCATTGTAAACATCGTGATATTGTACGGATTCGCCCACAAAAATCAGAGTGATCGCAATAAACAGGGTTGCGATTGCCACAACGCCAAGCCACGGTTGCGCATGGGACGCCTTCACGCTTTGAGTTTTAAAAAAATTGGTTGCAAGCCAATTGATACGATTTTTCACTGTCGCATTATCGGGCCAGTTATCTTCCTCGTCGCGCGGAAGGTTTTGAACCTCATCCAAAATTTGCCTTGTAACCGAATAAAGCGTTCCAGAATCTGCCCGCACGGTCAGCCTTGACTTTCTATCGAGTGAATAAAAAAGGTATTGAACTAGATAGTGTCGCCCCATATTGAGTGCGACATAGGCATCAGCCAGTTCGTTCGTAAATCTAGAAAAGTGACGACGGATATGACTGCGACAAGTCTCAATAATCTTTAACACGCGCTCTGGAAATTTTGGAGCCACCAAGTTAAATGCGTGATAAAATGTCAGAAGAAAATGTTCGTTCTGTTCCAGAACCATAAATTCTCGCAGCAAAGCCCCAAATAAAAAATCCATGTCCGTCGGATCGGAATCATCAAGTTCCAAATCCACCTGATCTTTGTCAAAATCCGCATAGTGCTCGGTCAAAAGCTCTCCAACTGCCTCAAAATCTTCCCGGTTATTTGAAATCAGTGGAACTGCGACATCGGGATTGGCGGGCACAACGTAACCTAAAATTGTTGCGTTATGCAGATTAAAGTTTCTGGACGCATGGCTTTGAATATCGCGCTCTTGCACCTCATCGTCTGAAAAATAGCGTCTCCATGTTCGTGTAAAAAAATTAGTCGGAATTTCGAAATCGCTCTGTGATTTCCTTCGTCTTTTAGGAAAAATTATCCCTGCTTGATAATTGGCAAACCCCTGATCTTCATCCCCGCTGTCATCTTTCAGCGTCCCCATGGAATACGCTAACATCAAAGAACTGATCAACACACGGCGAGGGACAAACCCTCCGCCGTAAGAATAAATTCCGTCGCGTTTGCTTGGAAGAAATTTTGTCTTTTCAATCAAACGGTCATTGATGGAAACGCCAAGCCGATTTATGTAGCCCCTGAAGTATTTTTTGATTTCCCGTTCCCATTGGAGTTCATTTCGGCGAAATCCGTACACAAAAGTAGGATCCAAAAAGAAGGTCAACTCTGCAACCCAAAATAAATACCACAAAAATCCCGCTGCCAAGCTGGCGGGGATCATGATCGTCCATGTTGTAACCACATCCCAATTTATCCACTGGTCGAGCAAATACAACAATCCCATCATAGGCAGAAATGCCAGGATAAAAATAAAAGTCTTTACCGCTAATACATTCAGCCATGTTCGAAGAATCACAGACAAATTTGCAAAGGATGTTTTTTCAATCAAGCTAAGCGGAGGAATTGCGAATCGCTGGAAAATAATTAAAACTGAAGCCCATAGGGTTCCTCCAATTATATATCGTGTGGACGGAATACTGTGTTCCATCAACGCAAGAACTGTCGGGCCATAGTATGCACCCAGTCCCCACAGTATGGGAACGCCCAACGCGGCGGCAATTCGATATTTCCTATGTGCAACTTTTTTGGGGAAGGGCACTTTCATTTTTTTCGAAAGCCTTTTTACAACTAAAAACGGTAACCAAAACAAAAATCCGAGGATAAGTGCAATAATGATATGAACAAAAACAGCAGTATGTTCTGAAAAATTCACTCGATACGGTGCTGGCGGTTTTGATTTTGCGTAAAAGCGATCCAAAAGACCACCCACATCAATGAACGGTTGCACCAAGCGAAACACGCGATGTCGGAACTCAGTCAGACTGACGTCAGTTGTAAGTACAATCATGCTGTGTGAAACTTCTGTTCCTGACCAAGTCTCGTAACTTTTTAAATCTAAAGTTTTTCCATCAAATTTTCCAAGGATTGCAATATCAACACGCTTTGAAGCAAGCGAACGCAAAAGGCATTTTAAATCTTTTGTGGAACAACCCAGTTGGTTTACTTGGAGATTTTGCACAATATTGACTTGCTCAAAGCTTGATAAAAATTGAAAAATTGTCCCTTTTATTGCTCGAACCTTCCATGCAATTGAATCGGACTCTAGGTTGACCCAAACCCTGCCTGTGGGTCGTTCTTTAGTCGCGCCAAGGGACACGCATGAAAATAGAACTAAAAACGCTAAAACACTGATGAATTTCATTTGTCTTAAGTCTAATCCAAGGCTCAGAATCCAGTCCATGATCGAGGTCGGAAAGCAGCTTTAACTTGACCTAGGTCGGGCGTATGCTGCGCCAGGAAAGGATTGTCATCTTTTTTAAGAGTGGTATAGCCATGGTGACTATTTAAGGGGGATTCAAATGAACAATATTTTTGCTATGCTGGCCGTCTTTTTTATAGCAACAACAACTTATGCGACACCGCCTCGTATTGGCACTTTGTTTAAAGTAAAAAAGCCAATTATCGGTGTCGTAAATATTAAAAATGTTCCAGGAACAGACGGCTACGTCAGCTTAGAAAAGACCATCAAAGATGCACTGGCCGAAGTCACAATCCTTGAAAAAGCCAATGTTGATGCTGTCCTTTTTGAGAATCCAAGTAGCGGCGGTATCAATGAGATCGATCCGCGTATTGTTGAAACTATGCAAGCGGTTGTAACAGAAGCTGTTAAAAAGCATGGTAAAAAAATTGTTATTGGCCTAGAGGTTTTGTGGCATAACCCTAAGTCTTCGCTTGATATAGCCAAAGCAAGCAAGGCCAAATTTATTCGCACCGATTTTTTCTCGGACAGGGTGATTGCGGACGGCCAAGTTGTAGATCAAGATCCAAAGGAATTGATTGAATATCGAAAAAAGCTTGGAATTGAAAATGACGTTGCAATCTTTACGGACATTCAAGTGAAATATTCTGAAATGGTTGACACTACAATTACAATTGAACAGTCAGCAGCCCGTGCACGATCAGAAAAAAGCAATGGCATTATTGTGACATCTCATAAATCCGGTGTCCCCCCAGAAAAAGAAAAATTAATCGAAGCAAAAAAGGGAGCGCAAGATTTAGAGATCATAATTGGTTCTGGATTTTCAGTAGAAAATGTCGTGGAACTTCTTCCGCATACGGATGCCGTTATTGTTGGGACCTCGATTTCAACCGGAACTGGTGGTGTAGTGATCAAGGAAAAGGTTATCGAATTGATGACTGCTGTGAAGAAGCTCCGCCAATCTTTATAGTCCGGAAAATGGAATTTTATATACGTAAGTTGGCGCGTGGATATCGCCTAAATAAACAATGGCGGATTGGCCATTCCCCATATCTTCGATAATATTCCATTTGGTGTAGGCGCCACCGGAAGCCACGATGCTTGCCCCGCCCGGATTCAATGTCGACCAAACCCATTGCCCCGCAGAATCGTAAACCGCTTTGCCATTTACGTTTTTTGTCGGAATTTTTAATTTCTTTATAGTCTTATTGAGGCTTCTTGGAAACCCAACAGCAATCGAATTGTTTGCCTGAACGTAAACGCCACCCGAACCACCATCATAGTATCCAGAGCCAGTCACGTTCGAAACTTGCGTCCATGCTGTCTCAGGGGACGAACTATCCAAACTGAAAACGGTAATTGTATTTCTCAGATGGTCCCCGGCTATTAATATCCGAAGATCGTGAGCTACAACGATCCATCCTCCCCAGTGACCAAAAGACTGTCCTGCTGAGTACGTGGTTATTTTTCCCAATGTTGAACCCGACGTATCGACAGACCAATATCTTGTATAGTTTGCGCTGTTTCCGCCGAGTGCCCAAATCTTGTGGTTCACGCGATCAAATGCACATCCGCCAAAAATCATTGCAGTCAAATCAGTGCCACTTGAAAATGGTTTTCCAACTATTTCCCATGGACCGAGATTTGCGGCCGTCCAAGGCAACGGTGATTGAGCTGCCCCCAACATATCGCGATTGTAGGAAACGACTCCATTTATAGTTCCGCCGCCATTACTTGTTACACTGTTTTGAAGTGGAAACCATACTCGGCCATCACCAAAGCATTCAAATGTCGAATGCATTGCTCGCGGACGCCCATCCATATATTTCCCATCGCCTTCGTCGGAGACATTGGCCATTTGTGCATTTGGCGTTGGGTCAGAAAGTCGTCGCCATTTCGGAGCCGCTTCGCGCATCGAAAGCGAATACCCTTCATTTCCAGGATAATCCGCATGACCGCCATTCCCTACGAGTAAGTATTCTCCACGGGCCTGGTCAACGGCTCCGCCAGTCCAGGCTGCAGTGATAGAGCCCGGGTTATCTGGGTGACTTTCCACATGGGGGACTGGGTTTGGCAAAACATCTGAAATTTTCTGCTCTGTCGATCCCGCGATTGCAACCCAAGATCCTTCGCTCGCATTCAAGAACCACGCGGGCGCAGAACCCGGCCCAGGAGTCGGCGTTGGGGAATAGGGAATAAGTGTTGGTGTTGGTGGCCGCGGAGTTGCGGTTGCTGTAGGCGTCGGTGTTGGTGGGCGCGGAGTTGCAGTTGCTGTAGGTGTCGGTGTCGGTGGCCTTATCGTTCCCGTTGGTGTTGGCGTCGGTGTCGGCGGTCGCGGGGTTGTGGTTGCTGTCGGCGTTGGTGTCGGTGGCCTTATCGTTCCCGTCGGTGTTGGGGTCACTGTAGCCGTGGGCTGTGGCGTCCCCCCTGATGGTTGTAGAGAGCTAGAAAACTGAATAGATTTAAAACCTTCTCCGCAGTTGTTAAAAAGGACAATGAAGGCAAATGCAGAAAATATTCGAATGTACTTTGCCCAGCTCGCCATGTGTTTCTTATCGGTACGAAACGACAACAACTCGATTTCATTATATGCTTTGATTGTCTCAAAATGATACACCGCACATCAAAAAGGTACGGCCTACCCTAGGTGGGACATTTTTGGTCTTTGATTTTGAAATTCCTACAGCCATTGTCAATGCCATCTACAACAAGCGCTTACAGTATGACGGTACACGGATTGCGAATTTCCTATAATAACCTACGGGAGGTTTTATGTTTTTATCGATATCAACTGCTTTTACTCATGGGGGCGTTTGGATGTACGCAATTCTCGGCCTTCATATCGTTTCTTTAGCAATCATCGCAGAACGGTCGTACTACTTATTTTTTAAACGCTCTGCCGGACAAAAAAGACTTTCTGCATCTTTAGAAAATGACATCAAAAAAGGACAAATCGAACAAGCTCTGAATAAAGCCAATTCAATGTCAAAATCAGAACCACTTGGATCCATCGCATACGCAGGCATTCAATCCGCATTGCATATGGGTGGAAAAGAAGAAATCCACGCAAAAATGCAAGAGCTCATCAGTGTTGAAAACGAAAAATTAGAAAAACGCACAGCCAATCTTTCAATGATTGCCAATGTTGCAACATTGGTTGGTCTTTTGGGAACAATCACAGGAATGATCAAATCGTTCTCTGCCGTGAGCCAAGTCGGAGCTCTTGAGAAAGCAACCCTGCTATCTCAAGGTATTTCTGAGGCAATGAACTGTACGGCATACGGTCTGATCGTTGCAGTGCCCGCCTTAATCATGTACTCGATCTTGAATAACCGCACAACAACCCTGACCGAAGACTTAAACCAAGCCGCTACAAAAGTTTACAACTGGTTGAGCTTTAATTTCGAAGCAATTCCAAAGCGAAAATCCGTATAAGAGCCAGTAGCTTTAAGAGGAGTTTCAAGTGTTTAAGCGTAAACGAAAAGGCGACGACGCCGAAATAAATCTGGTCCCATTTATCGATCTGTTATCGGTTTGCATCTGCTTTATGCTCCTAACGGCAGTATGGATTCAAGCCGGTGTGCTCGAAACAAAACAAGGTTTGGGCACAGAAAGCGAAGCAAAAAAAGACACCGCTGCGCTTTGGGTTGAAATCGGACTAAACAACGACCTCCTTGTTTCCGTAGGTGGCAATAAGGCAAAAAAACGGGTCCACGTGAAAAACCTTGAAACCTACGCTTCAACCCTTAAAGGACAATACCCAAGCATGAAAACGGCTTTGGTTCTCCCATCCACTTCTTCAAATTACTCTACAATGATCAAAGCTATGAATTCCTTAAAAAAAGCAGACTTCCCAAACGTGGGCATCGCCCCTCTGTAAGGATAGAACATGAGTTTTAAAACCAGAAAACACAAAAAAGAGATCGGTTCAAAACAAATTTTAACACCACTCGTGGACTGTTTTGCAATTGTTCTTATTTATTTATTGATGGCAACATCTTTTGGCCAAATCGAAGTTAAAATCCCCGAAGGAATGAAACTTCCCAATGCCACCGAGGGGATCACTCCAACTGGATCACTTGTAATAGAAGTCCGTGGTCAAAACTATTTGATCGACGGAAAATCTGTTCCACTTCCAAATCTTTCCGCTGAGCTAAAAAAAATTGCTGATTTGAATCCCGGGAAGTCAGGCCTAATTATCCAAGCGGACCGTCAAATGAACTACGGCGAAATTAACCCGGTTGTCATAGCCGGCCTGCACGCGGGATTCAGCGAATTACAGTTCGCCGTAATCAACGATCAGGAGAAATTGTGACCCATTTTTTTGCCATCGCCTTTTTAACAGCTGTTTTAGCATTAAAGCTTGCTGTGGCAGCTCCATCGGCAAAAATGGATTCTTATACTTCCGACGCCTTAATTGAAAAGCTCGAAACTCTTTTGCCTGAACTCACAACTGATAAATCTGAATCAGAAACAGTTCGCCTGCGGCTGGCCGATCTTTACTCAGATCGCGCTCGTATGAAAGATATCTCTGTGAACGAGCAAAGTTGCAAAAACTGTCCCAATGGCGATCTGGATCGAAAAAAGGCAATTACATTGTACGAGCAGTCCCGCGATGCCGCCAATACAGTTCAACTTTCTCACCTGTCACTACAACTCGGCCATCTGTATCATCTCATAGGAGAAATTGATAAATCCGACAAAGCATATAAGTCCATTTTAAAAAACCCAAGCCTTAAACTAATCCACGCAAAAGCACAACTGGGTGTTGCCGATATTCTTTACGAAAAAGGCAATTTCTTAAAAGCCATTCCTGAATTTGAAAAGGCTTTTGTCACCACAGTTACCGAAGACCAGATTTACATTCAGTATCGAATTGCATGGTGCCATTTTAACTCAAGCTCGATCAAAAACGCCATCGCACACATTCAAAATGCAATTCGAATTGCACGCGATAATAAAAATGACGGCTGGTATGGCGATTTAATGCGTGATTATGCAACACTGCTGTCACACGGGCAGTTTGGCGCAACAGAAATTGAAACTTTTGCTGGATTTTCGAAGCCTGAAGAGCGAAATCAAAATCTAAAATTTCTGGGCGAAGAAGCCGAACGTCTTGGAAACAAAAAAGCAGCTCTATTGATTTGGCGGCAATATCTTCAAACTGACAAAACAGAAGATAAAGCCGAAATACACTTAAAGCTTGCGCAAAACTTCTATGACTTAAATCGCTATACCCAAACCCTGGTTTATCTGGACCTCACGACCCAAGCTATAAAAAAAGACAAATGCGAAGACTGCAAAAAGGTGCTCGCCGATTTTCGATCGATGATTGTGAATTGGAATAAAAAAGAAAAAACGTCTCCATCAAATGAACTGACACAAGCCTATGAAAAGTATTTGTCACTCGCAGACAAAGATTTCGAAGCGATGGTTTGGGCAGCACAAGTAGCAATTCAGCTGAAGCATTTTTCTAAAGCAACCGCATTTTACCGCGACGCCGCTCGTATCGCTAAACCAGAGCATCTCGAAGCAATTACATCGGCCATGATCGATGCTGCAGAAGAATCCAAAGATCAAAAATTGCGCGAAGCTTCGCTGAACGAATACCTCGAGCTAAACCCCAATGGAAAACAAAAGTTTGAAGTGCGCTATCAGATCGCTTATATCAAGTTTCAAGATAAAAATTTTAGCGATGCTTTTTCAGAATTTAACAAACTCGCACTCGAAAACAAATGGGCCGACAAAAAATTAAAATATCAGGCGGCAAATCTTGCCATAGATTCTTTGACCGCTTTAAAAAAAGACTCTGATATACGCAGTACAGCCGAGGAATACGCCGAAGCCTTTCCTGAAAATAAAAAACACTATACTGAAATTAGCAGGCGCGTGACCGTCAACAATGTTGTAACCCTTCCTATTGAAGATAGCGATCTGCCATCAGAGCTAAAACGTCTCAGCAAATATGACGTGGAATATCTAAAACCAGACGAACAGGTTCGTCATTTTAAAACGATTGCGCTTGCGGCCGAAAAATTGAAGGACTACGATGTCGTGCTTCAAACAAGTCAAAAAATATTAAAAATACGAAAAGCTAATCCGAACGACATTGGTTTTGCTCGCAAAAGCGTTCTCTGGGCCTATGAACAACAAAAAGACTTCAAAAATGCCTATGCCGCAGCTCTAGTAGCTCCACTGGGACTTTCAAAAGATCAACGGTTTTTAAAGCTGGGCTTACTTGCCGAACAGGCCGGGGAAAACCCAACTCCCCATTTTCGAGATTATTTAAAAGCAACTTCTGCTGTACGAACAGCCAATGAAATTCGCGTGAAGATGATTCGACTCGATCCAAAGCTCTATGACAGAATGAAAACAGCCCTGGCTCGTTCCCCAGACCTTTTGGGAATCATCACTTTAGAGCTTCACTTGAAAAAACCAAATTGGCAAAATGTCCGGTCTGCCCTTAAAATTGCGGGCGTTCGATCCACTCCCTATGGCCGATTTATGGAAACTTTGCTAAACCGCAAGGCATCCGATCAAGCCGAAACCGCAGTTCGAACCTACAAAATCAATTCGAAAAACTTAAAAATTTCTATCAAACAAAAAATTAAACTGCTCGACAGCCTTACACGCATTTACAAGCAGTCCCTAAAGACCGCGGACTTGCCCCTACAATTAAAAACATTAAAAACAATAGCAACCGAAAACAGAAAATTTCATCAGCAACTCAACACAATGGTTCCTAAAAATCTAAAAAAGAAAGAACGCGAAATGTATCAGTCCATGCTCGCGCAACAATCGGCTCCATTCCTTGTGACAGCACAAGATGCGGAACGAAATATTGAAAAATTTAGCTCGGCAAATGCAAAAGCTCTGGAAGAGTTAGAGAACGCCAAAAAAAGCGAAAATTTGCTCGACCGACAGATTGCGCTGCATGAATTTTCATCCCTTAAACCATACGCTGACGGTACCTTGCTTGCATATTTAGATGAACAGATTGCTCAAATAAGAGCTAGGGCGAGGAGATAAAAAATGAAGACCTTTTTTGTCATTTTACAAACCCTTACCCTGTCAATTTTACTTGGATCAATCCAGGCAAAAGCGAAGGCCGAAAAGTCTCGCTTGAGCACAGACATTCGCTTTGATGGCGCCACAGTCGAAGGAAAGCATCACAAGCCCTTCGGTGTCGCGACGACGGTGGAAGAAGAAAAAACAACTCCGACGCTCATCGATTATCGCCGCAATTTTAACGATCGAATTAATCGATCAAAAACAGGACGTTGAGAGTATGAGTTTTCTAGTAATTCAAAATTCGAAAGGCCAAACCGCTCGAGTGATTCCATTTAACAAGGAAACACTCGAGGTGATTTATCGCTTCGACACAAAACGCATTGAAATCCTCCGTTCAACTGAGGGTCTTGAAGATGTTGAATTTAAAACTCTAGGTTCAGTCGAAAAAAACATAAAATCTGGTGCTGTTGTAGCAAAAGGTCCATGGGGTCAGGTGAGACACGCAGATTCAATCGAATCAGCCATGGCCGATGCAGCCGAACATACAGAAAAGGATGTACGCGATTTTAAATTTTTCTTAAAATGGACGTCTGGTATCCAGTTGACGCTTTTGGCGCTGATGATTGGCATTGGACTGTATATCTCCAGTCACAAGGAAGAAAAACAAACACAAATTGTAAAAGTATTTCAACGGCCACCAGCCGAAAAAAATCCAGTCGTTGAAATGAATAAGATCAAACTAAAAGAGGCAGTTAAATTTGCAGCCAAAAAAGTTCAAAAATCGGCACCAAAAATCGCAAATGTCTCTGCAAGAAAACAAAAAGGTCAGAACATACGATCAGGGAATCAGTTACGCGAAATGGGCGCACTGAGTGCTCTTGGCGGAATGACTCCAAATTCCAAGGGGCTGGGTGGTCTTTCAAAAGCGCCAAGCAACAACATGGGCTATGGCTTCGATGCCACTCGCGCGTCTGGCGGAAGCTCACGCTCACTGCTTGGAAAAGGTCTATTGCAAGCTGGCATTGGTAATGGCGAAAAGATGAACGGATACGGTGGATACGGTACACACGGAAAAGGAAATGGCCAAGCTGGATACGGCGCTGTGAATTTGGCTGGTCGCTCTGGGGGCTATTTTCTTCCGCTCAGTGAAGAAGCTATGATCGAAGGCGGTCTTGACCCAGATCAGGTAGATGCAGTTATCCAACGCAATAAGGGCCAATTAAGATATTGCTACGAAAAAGCGCTTCAGTCTAAGCCCAATGTATCGGGAC
>CAUJEF010000163.1 GCA_963169515.1 Bdellovibrionota bacterium | reverse complement strand
ATGAGCACTCGAGTCTCAAACACAGGAGGTGTGCTTTTGATATCTTGGAGTGTTTTTAGAAGGGGTGCCCCATTGTACCAATGTGAATTTGCACTTTTAAAAACAATATTGTCGCCGTAAATCGCTGCAACGGGAATAAATGAAACGTGGCGAATATCTAGTGTGTTTAGCAATAAAGTGAGCTGTTCTGCCAATTCTTTGAAGCGAGACTGAGAATATTGGACTGCATCCATTTTATTTATGCAAAAAATAAGGTCATCGATACCGAGAAGAGCGAGAAGCCATAAGTGCTTTTTGGTCTGTGACTGTATGCCCCGTTCCACATCAACGACTACAACTCCGCAATTAGCTTGGGTTGCACCTGTGATCATTTTTGAAATATATTCGAAATGCCCAGGCGCATCAATAACGACAAAACGTCGCCCTAATGTTGAAAAGTATCGGTATGCAATATCCATTGTTATTCCTTGCTCACGCTCGGACCTCAATCCGTCTGTAATGTGGGCAAGTGAAATTGATTTGAGGTCTCTAATTTGATCGTCGCAGAGGCTTCCGCTATCTAAAAGCAAGCGGCCTAATAAGGTGCTTTTTCCATCGTCAACGCTGCCGACGATGACAAACTTTAGGAGATCCATTAGAAGTAGCCTTCTTTTTTTCGTTCTTCCATTGAAAACTTTGAAACCCTGTCGTCCATTCTTAGGCCACGTTCGGAAATTCTGGATTTATTTAATTCTGTTATGACCTCTTTGATAGTTGAGGCGTGAGACGGAAAGACTGCTGTGCAAAGCATATCACCGACAGTTCTTACTCGGACCTTGAGATTTTTTGACTCAATGGATTGTGTTCCGAACTTTGGCATAAGAACATCTCCCCGCAAAATGCAATCTCGCGCATGACTAAAGTAAATGGAAGGAACGGTGAGGTTTTCTTGATTGATATATTCCCAAATGTCCAGTTCCGTCCAATTGCTGAGGGGAAAGACACGCATATGCTGCCCCTTGCACAGGCTAGCGCCGAATACCATCCATAGTTCGGGCTGTTGGCTCTCTGGCTCCCAGGCGCCTGTAGGGCCTCTTATAGAAAATATGCGTTCTTTAGCCCTTGCCTTTTCTTCATCGCGTCGAGCTCCACCAATAACGGCATCAAAGGCATATTTATGGATGGCTTCCATAAGTGTAACAGATTGGAGTGCATTTCTGCTCTGGAATGGGGGCAAAACCAGTCCCTTTTTTTGCATAATCTTTTCTACGGATCCAACTAAAAGAGTCTTATTAATTTGTTTCATTTGATTAGAAATGAACTCCAAAGTTTCTGGGAAATTATGTCCCGTGTCTATAAGCAAAAATTCAAATGGCATCGGAAAGGGATAAAAAGCTTTCTCTGCAAGATGAGTTAAGACCACGGAATCTTTACCGCCAGAAAAAAGTATAACGGCTTTTTTAAAAAGTGCCGCTGTTTCGCGTAGAATAAAGATAGCTTCAGATTCTAGAGATTGAAGATGCCGCACTTAGTACCTCGACTAAAGTTTGTATTCTCTGAGTCAGGTCTCTCCACTAAAGACCTTGTTCAGAGCAGTCCACTACAACTATAATTTTGGATTAGGAGGGTTGCCTATGAAAAAATTTTGGCTGCAGCAAGCCAAAAGCCTAGTCGTTGCCAATATGAAATCGAGATATCGCAATACGATCACAGGGTTTCTTTGGGTAATACTTAATCCCATTATGGTCTTTGGGGCACAAGCACTTGTTTTTCATTATATATTGAAGATCAATGTAGAACATTACCCTCTGTTCTTATTGAGTGGGTTAATACCATGGATATTTATTGTTCAATCTGTTGAAACAGGAACAAGTATATTTATGAATTCAAACCGATTATTGAAGTCTTTTCCGATTCATCCGTTTGTGATTTTGATATCTCAGATTTGGGATAATTTTATTAACTTCATAGTAGCTATGATTTTGATTTTTTTCCTGAGCGCCTTCATTTTTAATTTTGAACTGAGTCGAGGGATATTGCTGCCCCTGTGCGCAGTGCCTCTACTTCTGTTTACTGTCGGAATGGTAATGTTTATGGCAACGCTCCAAATTTTTTTCTGGGATACAAGATTTATTATGACGTTTGTAATGAACTTTCTTTTCTATTTGACGCCCATCATCTATCCCGTGGAATTTATCGACGAAAGGTATAGGTGGTTGTTCGAATTAAATCCGATTCGACATATTATTCGTCCATTTCAGGTTGCTGTGAGTGGGGTGATGGCGGATTTTGTATTTTTGTGGTTTAAGGCGATTGGTCTTGGGTTGGGAGCGGTTGTAATCGCAGGATTGTATTGGAGAAAGTATAAGTATGAGTTCTACCACAGCCTCTAGCGTAATCGCAGAATGTAATAATTTGAATTTGGTTTATAAGCTGCGACTTTTCCAGTCGGCAGGTTTGCGAGACGCAGTCATAAGAGTAACCCAAAATCCTCTGGAAGTCCTTTTCAAAAAACGCGACCGGTTGCACGTGCTAAATAATATTTCACTACAAATTCGGCGGGGTGATAGAATCGGTATTTTAGGGATTAATGGAGCGGGAAAAACTTCGCTTTGTCGGTGTTTTGCTTCCATATATGGCCCTACGTCAGGCCGTATTTCAGTTCCAGCCAATGTCCGGGCGGTCTTTGATACAAGTGTTGGAATTTTTCCAGAATTGACTGGCAGGGAAAACGCATTTTTGTTGGCGCAGTTTATGTATCCAGAGGTCCAGGCACAACATAAAGATATAGTTGAGGAAGCTTTAGATTTCTCTGAACTGGGGACGTTTTCCATGGCGCCATTTAAAACATACAGCAATGGAATGCAGGCGCGCTTATATCTCTCAATGATTTCTTGCAGATCGCCGGACCTACTTATTTTGGATGAGGTCTTTGAGGGAGCAGACAAATTTTTTAAAGAGAAGATTGCAAAAAGAATAGTAAAATTCATTGAGGGGGCCGGTGCCGTACTATTTGTGTCTCACTTGTCGGATCAAGTTGAGAGAATTTGTAACCGAGTCATTGTTTTGAACAACTCACGTGTCGAATATGACGGATCTGTTTCGGGTGGCGTCCAGTATTTTAACCGACTATCTCCGCGGCAAATGGGCTGTGATTTGTAATGGGAGAATAATATCTTTGTTTTAATGGTTTCCTTCTTAAATGGTGCAGTTGTAATTGCTTTTGAAATTCTAAGCAATCGAC
>CAUJEF010000162.1 GCA_963169515.1 Bdellovibrionota bacterium | reverse complement strand
GACGGAACTCCACTAACAGATTTGTCGGGTTTTAATATTTTTTATGGGAATGCCTCTCGAACGTATTTCACAACCATTGATGTCGCAAATCCTGCAGCCACCACATATACAATAACAGGCCTTGCGCCCGGAACATACTACTTCGCAATGACTGCGAAAACCTCTGCTGGTCTAGAAAGCATTCAAACTAACGAGGTCACCAAAACTCTCATCGCGTGTGAAAAATCTCGCTTGAACCTTAGCAATAGATAGAAATACAGCCTTGTTTTCAGTTGGTATAAAAAACAAAGGCGTTGTTATTCACAACGCCTTTCAAGCAGGAAACAGTATGGATATCAACTCAAGAGAGAGCTTAGTTCTCTCTTGGGGTTAGAGATCCAGAGCCATGCCATCGGATGAGATTATCATCCAAAGGTCTTTTGAATCAGAGCAAGTGCAGATGCATTACTTTGGTTCGCTTGGGCCAAAACGGACGTTCCAGCTTGCATCAGCACGTTGTTTTTCGTTAATTCAGATGTTTCTTCAGCGATGTCTGTATCTCGGATACGAGAATTCGCAGCAGAAATGTTTTCAACCTGAATTGCTAAATTGTTGATTGTTGTTTGTAAGCGGTTTTGAATCGCACCAAAGTCTGCTCTCATGCCCGACACCGACATAATTGCCGAATCGATAGCGCTTAAGCTGTTTTGTGCAGATGCCTTATCCGCAACAGAAGTAAGATTCACACCTAAAGACGCCGAATTGGAATCTGCTTTCGAAGCATCGAAAGTAATACGGTCGATCGTTGGATCATTCCGAATACCAATTTGAAAGTCAAACAGTGCGCCTGTACCATTTAACAGATGTGTTCCATTAAATTCTGTCGCGTCTGCGATACGGTCAATCTCTGAAATCAACTGATCGTACTCGACGTTTAGGAATTGGCGTTCGACAGGTCCGATCGTGTCAGAAGCTGCCTGCACCGCTAACTCGCGCAAACGAATTAAGATCGAGCTGGTTTCGTTCAAACCACCCTCTGCCACCTGAATCATAGAAATACCGTCTTGCGTATTTCTCAAAGCCTGTTTGAATCCACGAATTTGCGCTCTCAATGATTCTGAGATCGCCAGACCCGCAGCATCGTCACCTGCTTTGTTAATCCGGTAACCAGAAGATAGTTTCTCTAGGGATTTGTCGAGCTCCATCCGCGTACCACGCAAGTTTCTCTGCGCGTTGATGGCAGCTACGTTTGTATTAATCCTAAGTCCCATAGCTACTCCTCCTTGAGTTGTTTAGAGAATCGTTCCTTGATTCCCTTGGGTTAGTATTTGTCTATGGTACTTTTCGGTGATTCATTTTGAGACTTTAGAATTTGTCTCAAAATGAATCGAAACTGGACCTTGGGCCGATTTGAACTTTAATTCAAAACTTTTTGATAAACGCAAAAAGAAAAGTTAACAGGTCCTGAGTTTGGTTCTTTTTTAACTAGCTTAAAGACATTCGAATCAAACTCTGGAAAATGAGCGTCACCTTCGTAAGCCCCATCAATTTCAGTGAGATAAATTTTATCCGTAAAGGGTAACGCCAATTTATAAATTTCAGCGCCTCCGATTACAAAAACTTCCTCACTCCATTGCGCAATTTGTGCCTCAGCCTTTTCCAACGCCTCCTGGATTGAATGTGTAACCGTCCCACCCTCGGCAACGTAATTAGAATCGCGAGTGATAATTATATTAAATCGATCTGGGAGCGGTTTTGATCCCATGGCATCCCAGGTCTTTCGCCCCATTATTATAATTTTATGCTTAGTCGTATCCCTAAAAAATTTCATGTCTTGGGGAATATCCCACGGCAATGTATTATTGTTCCCGATCACTCTATTTTGGGCCATAGCGGCGATTTGAGAAATGATCAAACTGAAACCTGCGCCTTAATATGTGGATGCGCATCGTAGCCAACCAACTGGAAATCGTCGTAACTAAAGCCGTAAATATCTTTTACTGCAGAATTGATAATCATACGCGGCAACGGTTTTGGGTCGCGAGATAGTTGCAGGTGAGCTTGTTCCAAGTGATTAGTATACAAATGCGCATCACCAAATGTATGAATAAAATCTCCAGGGGTCAAATCACATACTTGGGCAATCATCATTGTTAACAACGCATAACTGGCGATATTAAACGGTACGCCCAAAAACACATCCGCACTTCTCTGATATAATTGACAGGACAAGCGGCCATCTACGGATACATAAAATTGAAACATCGTATGGCACGGAGGCAATGCCATTTTTTGTATGTCACCAACATTCCACGCATTCACGATTAAACGACGCGATTGTGGATTTGTTTTGATCTCGTTAACAAGCCAAGAAATTTGATCAACGCTTGCGCCCTCGTACGTTCTCCAATTTCTCCACTGGGCTCCATAAACTGGGCCCAGCTCGCCTTCTTCGTTGGCCCATTCATCCCAAATGCGTACATTATTTTCTTTTAAGTATCTTATATTTGTTTCGCCCTTCAAAAACCACAACAGCTCATAGATGATAGATTTCAAATGAATTTTTTTTGTCGTAATTAATGGAAAGCCCTCTTGAAGGGGGAATCGCATCTGATGCCCAAACACGCTCAATGTCCCCGTGCCCGTTCGATCTTTGCGCTCTTGGCCTTCGATTAAAATCCGTTTCATCAAATCATGGTATTGTTTCATCCTGTTCCTTTGGACAAATAGGTAGCTGGTGCTCTGAAAATCATATCCGTAGTGGTCCGATATTGTACAGACTGCGATTTATTTTTGAAGCGCGTTAAATACTTGATCACATTGCCTATGCCAAATTTTACGGCTAAAAATTTCAATCAATGGAAATATTAGATCCTGTTCATGGCTCCATAGAACTCAGCAACGCAGAAACTGCAATTTTAGACAGCCCGGCATTTCAACGTCTAAGAAGCATTAAACAATTAGGCTTTGGTGAGTATAGCTTCCCCGGAGCCACACATAACAGATTTATACACTCGCTCGGCGCAAGCCATTTGGCCCGATCTGCGTTCGACAAAATTTTTGAAAACTATGAGTTTAAAAATAAAAAAGACAAACAACGCCTTCGTCAGACCGTAATGCTTGCTGCTCTCTTGCATGATGTTGGTCATGGTCCGCTTTCACACGCGAGCGAAGAAGTCATGCCTGCCTTTAGGGACCTAAAAATCAAAGCCCTCGAACGCATTGCAGATCCAGATCGACGAGCGAATCATGAGGATTTCACAATAAAATTTATAACAGATTCGCCACTAAGCAAAACCCTGAAAGAAAATTTCAGCGATATTCATCCACTACATATCGCGTGCGTAATTGATCCAAAAATCAAATCGCCGGATGATTTTTTTGATATCGACGGCATTGACGTACGCCCACTCTTATCGCAAATCATCAGCTCGGAGTTAGATGTGGACCGCATGGATTATTTATCGCGGGATTCACATTTTTGTGGAATTTCTTATGGAAAAATAGAATACAAGTGGCTAATCGAAAATTTCATGTATCACGAAGTCGATGGCCGATTACATCTAGCCATTAATCGCCGTGCCCTTTATACGTTCGATGATTTTCTAATTTCTCGGCATCATATGTATTTAATGGTTTACTTTCACCACAAGGCCATTATTTATGATGAGATGCTTCAGCGATATCTAACTTCCGACGATTGTGATTACAAAATTCCAGCAGACATAAACGAATACACCCATTTTACTGATTACCATTTTTATGAGCATATCGTTCGCGCAAATAATCCGTGGGCACGTAGAATTGCACGGCGTGCACCGTTAAAAATGATCTACGAATTACATGAAACACACGAAAACAAACGAACAGGAGAAATTCGAAAACAACTGGAAGAAAATGACATTGAATTCATTCATTCCAGTTCAAAGGCGCGCCTTTCAAAATACCATCCCTCTTTACCAATCGAAGAAAAGGGGCGCCAAATTTATGTGGTAGATAAATACAACCCGTCAGAAAAGCCTTACCCCATAGAAGAAACCACGAACATCTTTCAGCAGTACGAAAAGACAAGACGGATTGATCGTATTTATGTTGATCCAGAAAAGTCAGATAAAGTCTTGAAACTAATTAGGCGGTAACTGCGCCTTTGCTTGTTCACTGAGAGCTCGGACACCCCCCTCAAGAACTACAACATTGAAATATTTTGCGTTTGAAAGCTGTTCGGCTACCTTAATTGCAACACTCCCATCATCTGAGATTAATAAGATCGGATGCTGAACGTCGCTGGTCTGCTGTCTTACAAAGGCTAGTGCATTTTCGTCTATAACTTTGTAACTACGCTGTATTTGCGGCTTGTCGGCCTCTGTAACCCGCAAATCCAAAATTAAACACGGAACGCGACTCAACATCAAATTTTGAAACTGATACTCTCCTATCTTCATAAATTTCTGATCAGGAATTTTAGATTTTGATTTTTTTAAAAATAAAATGATTTTTTTAAACCATTTCATTCGTGCTCCTGGTTAAGCCCGAGTGCGGCAAGCGAGGATACAACCTTATTACAACAAGAAGGCTGATAAGCGCAAAAAAGCCAGCTGCAATAAACGACGCAGGTCGGTCTATGTTTTCATAAATCCAGCCACCTGTAATGGGACCAATAATTCGTCCGAGCGCTGAAAAACTCTGCTGAACGCCCATGACCGCCCCCTGATCTTCGGGATTTGCCGTTAACGAAATACTGCCCATTAAAGACGGGTTAAAAACTCCCATTCCAAATCCTAAAAATGTGACCGTCAGTGCCAACGGTGTTGATGAATTGACAAAGGCAATCCCTGTGAACCCGATTGTCGCGAGTACTAAACCAATGGTCATCATTTTTGCTTCGCCCAGCTTAGGCATAAGCTTTCGAATCAAAAATCCTTGGGTGAATACGTGAATCATACCGATATAGGCAAATGCAAATCCCGTCTGCTTTAAACTCCAATTCCATCGGTCTTTGACATAAAGGCCCAGCGTTGATTCCATGTTTGCCATGGCGGTCGTTGCTAAAAATCCGATCAACAGCAAAGCCCCAAGAGTTTCTTTGGTCACAAATTTTTTGATCATTACAAAACGCGATTCCCGTTTCAACAAACGCGATCGAATTTCGGGGGTTAAACTTTCTTTTAAAACTTTTGATGCCAATAAAAAGTTCATTAGACATAAGGCAGAGGCACCCAGCGCCCCAAACCCCAACCCAAAAGGTGGGTTGTGACTTATATTTGTACCTAATTCCCCAAGAAAGCCTCCTATCGGTGGGCCAAGAATAAACCCCAAACCAAACGCGGCACCGATCAAACCCATGCCCTTGGATCGATTTTTCTTATCTGTCACGTCAGCAATGTAAGCCATTGCTGCCGAAATGTTTGCGCCAAAAAAGCCTGCAAGGCCCCGCCCTAAAAACAACATCCAAACACTATCCGAATAGGCATACAGTGTATGTGCAATCGCGCCACCCAAAAGTGAGGTGAGAATTATCGGCCTACGTCCCAAACGGTCGCTTAAACGTCCCCACATAGGCGCAAAAATAAATTGCATGATTGAATAAATCGACATCAAAAGGCCGATTTCAAACGGAGTTGCGCCAACTTGTGTGCCGAGATAGGGCCCAAGAGGAATAATAATCCCAAAACCAACCAAATCAATAAATACGACAAGAAAAATAACAAGTAGGGGGCTTTTCTTCATTCGAATGATTAATGCGCTCTCTGTTTACAAAATCAATGAAATTCGAGCTAAGATCCAGTCTTTGGCAATGTTCGAACTGGCGTGGCCATAACCTATGTTCAAGTGAGTTTCGTTTTTAATTTCCCACTTAAAGCCAACAAACATATAACCATAACGTACACTTGCTGTTTGTATTTCTGCGCCAGCAGCAAAATCTTTTGCCATTTGACGCCAAACACCAGCTATCAACCCCTTGTTATCGTTCCCGCCCTCATCATTTAAAAGTAAACGCGAATTTCCAACGACTCCGCCCAACGTCGTCGACCAATTCGATCCCCAGCCATTTTGTACTAAAAGATAAATCATATTATAATCGGTTTCACCGCCGGAAAGCCCAAAATCATAAGTACCTATGCTGACTCCCCATCCCCTTTTTGCATAAAAATTGGTGGACACTTTAAAATTAAAATAGAGCGCGTTCACCGTTTGCTTTACGGCAGGCTCTTTCCAATCCACACCCGCCTCAACAGTGACAATTTCACCACTGTAAAGACCGTATGAAACGCCCATTGACGCCTGATGATCAGCGGCATTCGGCGTTTGTTCCTTGTCGATACTATTAAGATTCTGAAAATCAACTCGCCATGTGTTGCTTACCAGAGTCTCGTGACGAGGTATCCAAAGGCCTTCGGTATGATAGGCAAAAGAGGGGGAAGACAAGCTTAAAAGAAAAACCAGAAAGTTCATTGTTGCTCCATTGTAACAGTCGACCTTGACCAGATCAAGAATTACGGTTTAATGAGATACGATAACAGCAACTAATGCAACTTTACCGGAGGTGACTATGGCAAGAGGCGATAACCGTAAATCTAAAAAAATGCGCAGAAGAAAGCGCCAAGCAAAGAAAAAAGCTCGCGTTAAAGCCCGTCGTGCAAAAGCGATGAAAAAGAAATAGAAGTTTTGGGGGAATCGTCATGAAGCGCTTATTGGTAATTTTAACACTTTGTTTTACAACTGAAAGCCTTTATGCCCAAAGGGTAAACCTTCGCCCAGATGGGATAAGCGGTTCCGCAGGCGTTGGGTTTGCTGTTTTTAATGTTCGCGCACCAAATAATTTAAATCTTCGGGTGGATGATGGAGTTTTCGCTGGGCTGGGAGTGGAAAAGGGGTTTGGTGCCATGAATTTGTACCTGACGTTTGGGTTAAGCTACCTTGATACCAAAGGTCAGGTGAACTATGACTATACCCCACTTTCAGGATCTCCATTTACCGCAAGCGGAGTTTCCTTTGATGCGAACTTCATGCAAGCGAATTTAGGTTTTAAACTGAAACTTTTAGAGGATTATTGGTTTAGGCCATATTTAGAAGGTGGCGGTCTTGGCGGATATTTCTCGATTAAATATAAAAATATCCCTAGCGCGCCAAAACTAAGCGACTCTCTGTTAGATTTCGGGAGCTATTATGAAGGAGGCGTTGAGGTTTCTTTCTCTGACGCATTTGGGGTGAAATTGGCGGCCCGATTTACAAATAACGAAACAAAAGAACTTGATACCCTTGGAAATCAAAAGTTTAGATATTTGGGGCAAGTTTATTACCTGAGCGCTCTAAAGGCCTTTTAGATCGATCGGCTTATCGACCTTATTGAGCAAATCTGTATTGAAAAATTCATTTTTATTTTCAATAAGCGACAGATGAGCGTGGATCAATGATTTCACATTCGCTTCAAATTGCAACTTTGTCCGTTTGAGCTCAGAAATGTCTCTGTAAATATTTTTTAATTGATCTCGAGAGTCGCGCCCGATCATATCAGCTTTTTGATTTGCATCGTTGATAATTAGTTTTGCTTCTCGCTCCGCTTCTTTAACCATTTTTTCAGACATTTGTTGCGCCGACGTAATGGTATCTTTTAAAACCTTGTCACGGTCACGATATTCAAGAACTTGTAAGTCCTTTTCACGAAGTGTCTCTTTTAGACGATTAACTTCTCGGATCAGCGAATCCACTTCCTCTGCAACTTTACTTAAAAAAGCGGCGACTTCATTTTCATCATAACCCATAATTTTTTTGTTAAAAGACTTGTGCGCAATATCAACAGGAACTAATTTCATCTGGGCCTCCTAGATTAAAGTTTAATGAATAGTCCCTGGATACGCACGAATCGGGAAAAAAATCTGGCCCAAGGTCATGAAGTTTCTGAAACTCTTCACCGCGCCTTCTTATTGTCAAAGCCTGTAAATGCTAGGTTGTCCCACATGAGACGGTCCAACATTTGGCTTATTGTCGTTTGCTTACTTGCCGCCGGCGCAACGGACGTACCGGAATTTCCTCATTTAAAACCTGTACCGCCGAATATGATGTACTTATCGGAAGGGTTCCGATTGGGATATGTCCTAAGAATGGCGGAAAAAGGCATTTGGTTTTGGCGTTACAGATATGAGGGACAGCTTCAGTTGGGTTTTGGAACGAATCAAGGTGAAATTTATGACACGAGTTGCTTTGCCCTTGCAATTGAAAGAGCAAAGAAAAGAAAACGGATTGCTTCAGAAAAGAACATTGAAGACCCTCAGGATTATATTTCCGAAGAAGACCGCAAAGAGTGCTTGCTTGGATTTAATCCGTTCAATTTTAGCTTTTTTTCTGATGACTACTATGAAGAATACGACAATCTTGGCGACGGACCTGTCGTAATTTTTTACCAACGCCCACTTGTTGCACCTCAATCTGTATTTACAGACACAAAAACTTACCTGCGTGGAATTTGGCCTGCAAACCCAAATTTGAAAATCCCAAAATATAAAAAAGCTAATACAGGGCTGCTGGGAACAAGAAATCTGACCCCTTTAAAAAGTACGATCGAAGGGCGCATCATTGGTGCCTCTGTTGAAGATGTATTCCGTAAAACCTATGAAATCACGGTTCAATTAGGAAATACTGGAAATAATTTTAAACGCCTAAGCTTAGCCGATGATCCCGAAATGTTTGATTACATCGTCAAATGCATGATGACTGGAAAAATGTTGAGAATTGAATATACAAGCATTGTGGAACTCTTGCGTCCACTCAATATCCTTCGAGGATATTGGACAAACTTCCGAATCATTGGCATTCAAATACTCGATTAAATCTATCTTCCAAGTTCCTTATCTCTCAATAACGCCTTTTCAAAGCTGATCCGCAATGCGCGCTCTATATCCAATTCGCGCATGGAATCTAACCCTGCATGAGTAACTCCCTTTTTCGAAGCGACCTGATCGAGAAGATCTAGAATCTTAGTTTTACTTTCTTTTGCAAGCATTGCTGCACCTAAAAATGTCTCGAGCGCTATATGGTAAGCTTCTTCGTCTGAAAAACCATAATCTTTAATCCAATCTGCCCAGTAGGTCATAAGTTCAAAAATGAATCCTGTGCCGCTTGCAGCAGAAACCGTAATAGCTGAAAGCATTTCATCGTCCTTTGCTTTAACCACATAACCCAATGGGCTAAGCAACGTGCGAATTTTATCATCGACCAAAACCGCCTCTTCCGCCGTGCAAAACCCTATAACCGACTTGCCAATACGTATTGGAATGTTTGCCATAACACGAACTAGATTCCTTACATTAGGAAGCGTCTTTTGCAAAGTTTCGAGTCGAATTCCCGCCGCTAAGCTAATCACTGTTTTTGATTCGTCAAAGCTTGGGGCGATTGGCTCAACTGCATCGAACAAATCCTGAGGTTTTGTCGCAATAAATATAATTTCACAGCTATCGACAACCTCTTCGTTTGTTGCAAAATTTCTAATTCCAAATTTTTCTGCAACACGGTCAAGGCGCTTTTCAGATCTATTTGATGCAAAAATCTGATCCTTACGAACCGTGTCTGATTCTAAAAGACCCGAAATAATTGCCTGTGCTAAATTTCCAGTTCCGATGAAACCGATTTTTTTATCCCTTATTAAATTCATGCCTTCTCCTTTAACCGTGGGCCAAACAGTATTTCTCCGATTCGAATCATTGTTGCGCCTTCTTCGATTGCAATTTCAAAATCATTTGAAGTCCCCATCGATAACTCTGATAGCTGTAGTTTTTTAGCTGCATCTTTTAATTTTTTAAAATAGGTGCGGCTTTCACTTGCATCCCCTGAAAGAGGGGGCATCGACATAAGTCCTGTTACTTTTATTGCTGGTAACATTTTAATTTCATTTACAAATTTCTCTAACTTGTCAAATGAAACGCCGTGTTTAGAGCTCTCATCTGCGACGTTTACCTCGACCAAAATTCGCTGCGTAATATTCTTTTCTGCCGCACGTTTTGAAATCTCTTTAGCTTCTTCAATTCGCCCTACTGAATGAATAAGTTCGACTTCACCTACAATTTTTTTTATTTTGTTTGTTTGTAGCGGCCCAATAAAATGCCATCGAACATTTGGAAGTAAAATTTTTTTCTTTTCAAATTCTTGAACATAGTTTTCAGCAAAAGCATAAACTTTATCTGTAAATTTTTTTAAGTTTTCAATCGTTTGTAACTTTGAGGCTCCAATGATTTTTATCTCTGAAGCCTTTCGCCCAGATTTTTCAGCCGCACTAGCGATTCTGCTTCTCAACTTGCCATCCATTTTCGTCCAAAATCCTTTTCACTCTATCGACGGGCAAACCCATTACATTGTCCCATGAACCATTAACCTGTGTGATAAAATTATTCGCATGACCCTGAATTCCATAAGCACCTGCTTTGTCCATCGGCTCGCCTGTTTCAACGTACTCATAAATTTCCTTTTCTGTAAGTTTTCTGAACGTAACACGTGAGGTCTCAATTTCGTTTATGATCCGCTTTGTAATCATATCCCACAGACAAACGGCGGTCTTAACCTGGTGAGTTTTCCCAGACAAACGTCTAAGAAATTCAAAAGCCTGAGCCTTGTTTTTTGGTTTTCCAAAAATTTCTTCGTCTAGAATTACCACTGTGTCTGCCGTCAGAAGCAAAATATTATTTAATTTCAATGATTTAGAAACCTCTGCCGCAGCCCTAGCCTTTGATCTAGCAATTCCGATAATTGCTTCATCCAATGTCAGGTTTTTTTCTAGCAATTCCGATACTTTAACTAAGAGAACGTGAATTTTATAACCCGCGTTTTCAAGTAGTTGTTTGCGGCGTGGTGAGTTGGAAGCAAGCACGAGTGTTCGCATACAACATGTAAACATAGTTGGAGAAAAAATGGGAGATATAACCCTCATCGTTGGATTGTTAATGGCAGGGACTGCTGTTTACATGATAACCCATTTGATTCTTTCCGTGAATCAAGATCAGCAGGCTTTAAAATGGGCTTCTGAAGAAGAACCTGTTACATCCAAATCAAAGTTTCTTGAGTTCTCTCGCCCACTTGTTCATAAGTTTTGCTTAGGTTTTGCACAAAGGGTGAAGAACCCTAAATATCGGAAACGAGCCGAAAAGGCCATTGCACTTGGCGGTCTCCAACGGGAACTCAACGTAGACGAATTTATCGGCTTACAAATTTTGTGGGGCGGTCTCTTCCCACTTGTTCTGACAGTCTTAAACTTTACTCTTGAGCTTGGCTATCCAACGCTCGCTGTAATTGTGACCGGCTTTGTTGGATTTTACTTTCCATTTCTGCATGCGAAAAACGAACGCAACTCAAGAAGGATTTCGGTAGTCGCAGACTTACCATTCTTCATCGACCTACTTGCGCTTTCAACCGAAGCCGGACTTGACTTTATCGGGTCCATTCAACGTGTCGTAGAAAAATCTGAAAATAGTGTTTTGGCTGAAGAGCTTTCACAGGTTCTTCGGGATCTGAAATTGGGAAGCACGCGTGCGGATGCATTAAAAGCAATGTCCGCCCGTCTGGACATTCCGGAAGTTGTAAGCTTTGTAACCGTTTTAATCGATGCAGACGCAACGGGCGTAAGCATCGCAAGCGTGTTAAAACAACAATCGGTACAAATGCGCGTCGAACGGTTTACACGCGCTGAAAAGGCTGGCGCAAAAGCGTCTCAAACAATTTTAATCCCATTAATGGTTTTTATCTTACCGGCCGTTTTTATCATGGTTTTCGGCCCTGTAATCATCAAGTTCTTAACGGGGGGCACATAATGGCCTTACTGTTTAACAAAACAAAAAATTTAAAAATCTCTCAAGAAATATTTGAGGCTCGCACATTTTATTCTCGGCTCAAGGGCCTACTCGGAAAAAAGAACCTGGAACCTGGAAAAAGCCTGTGGATTGATTCGTGCACAAGTATTCATACATTTTTTATGAAGTTCACAATCGATGCAATCTTCGTTGATAAAAAAATGGTTGTTCGAAAATGTGTTTCTGACTTGAAACCATGGAGAATGACGTTGCCCGCTTTCGGTGCACATTCTGTCTTCGAACTGCCTGCAGGAACAGTTAAAGATTCAAAAACACAAGTGGGGGATCAGCTCGATGTGGTCGGTTAGAATCCTCAAAGGTGCCAATTCTGGAAAAAGCTTCATGCTACGCGAAGGCGATAACATCGTCGGTCGCGCTCCATCTTGTGCAATTTGCATTCCGACACCAGGGATTTCTAAGGAACATACAAATATTTACATCCAAGGGAAAAACATTTACGTACAAGATTTGAATTCGACAAACGGAACATTTATAAACGGTATACGAATCAGTAAAATGCAAATAAAGCCCGGTGACAAGATTACCCTTTTTGACAGCATTTTGGATATACAACCAGCACAGTCGAATCCAATAATTTCTAGCCACTCTTATTCTGGGAACGCAGCTTTAAATTTAAACAATGTTTCCATTCCAAATCCACAGACAGTCGGTATGGCACAAGAACAAACAAGAACGGCAACCCAAACAGCACAACTTAAAAAAGCGCAAACGCTACCTGAGTATTTAGAACATTATATGCGAAACATCGTTCTCCCTGGCGTATACAAATTGGGTGAGACCATGGAATTCAAGTGGGCGCTCGGATTTTTTGTAACCATTTTTGTCGTACTTGTAACATTCTTATCTGTGATTCCAATGATTCAAATTACAAAGGCCGCGATTGAACAAGAAAGCATGAGGCGAACAGACACACTGGCTGAAGCCCTCCAAGAACGTTATATCAATGCAGTAAAAAGTGGAACAGACAGCACATTTGATACTCGATTTATTGAAAGAGAACCTGGCGTTGATGTGGCATATGTTATCTCTGCAGATGATGGACGCGTCTTGGCCCCCGCAAGAAAAGCTGGCGAATCAGTCAATAAGCCGTTTATTCATGAGGCACGGAAAAGTGATGAGAAAGTACGTGAAATGATCGATGGCAGTCATATTGGCGTCAGCGTTCCAATTACAACTTTTTCAAAAGAAACAGGCTCACCAACCGTTACGGCTCATGCCGTAGTTATCTATAATATGGGGTCTGTTGCAATCGATGCCGAGAGAACATTCAGCCTTTTTGTCCAAGTTTTTACTCTTGCGCTTTTCTTTGGATTTATCATTTTTTATTTTATGCATAACTTTGTGGATTATCCAATCAACTCCCTTAACTCACAACTGAACAAAGTTCTAAAAAATGAAACAGACACAGTTTCTACAACCTATAATTATCCAAACTTAGCATCCGTTGTGAGTCACATAAACTCGCTTATCCACCGTGCACGAAATCCAAATCCAACAGGCGCTCCGGTTTCGCTCATTGATCGAGCGGCCGAAGCTCGTGGCGTGATTGAAATCATCGATCAGCCGGCAATCACAATTGACAGAAACTCTACTGTTATATGCGGAAATTCGAAGTTCGAAGAACTGACTGGGCTGTCTGGAAACCAAATTGAAGGCCGAGGCATAGATAGCTTAAATGACCAAGCATTAATCTTGAGTCTCCAAGACCTTATACAAAGGTCTGCGGCGACTCCAAATGGACTGTCAAATCAGCTCGAATTTTCAGGAAATAACTATTAAATACATCTGAAGACCATCCATGGGGACAGGGACATAAACTTCTATCTTGTAGTATTTAAATCTGCATCTGGCGGAGGATTTGATGTCGGCTAACCTGCAACTGCAAAAAGCCTATGTGCTAAAGGTGCTCCGTGGACCCGACAAAGGCGCCGCTTTCAAATTATTAGGCCGCAAGGTTAGAATTGGCCGAGG
>CAUJEF010000161.1 GCA_963169515.1 Bdellovibrionota bacterium | reverse complement strand
TACAAAGTTTCGACAGCTTCATCTGGAGAAACATCATTATAATTTTTAGCAGCCACGACCCCGGATATTGTCATCTTGGATGTCAATATGCCGGGAATTTCAGGAATTCAAACCCTGGAAACATTACGCGACCGAAATAACTATGTTGCCGTGCTATTTGCATCCGGCAATCGACAACCTCAGGATGTGGTCAAGGGCCTCGATGCGGGTGCCGACGATTATCTGAAAAAGCCATTTGATCTTGCAGAGTTTTTGGCGCGTGTTCGCGCAAAATTGCGGGTAAAGGATTTACATGATGAACTGCGAGACGCGAATAAAAAACTCAAAGAGCTTGTGGAAATCGATGACCTGACGGGTCTGTACAATATGCGTTCTGTTTATCAAAGGTTGGATCATGAAATTTTACGCGCACAAAGGTTTGGAAATAAGATTGCCGTTGTCATGATGGACATGGATCATTTTAAAACTGTAAACGACGAGCACGATCACCTGTTTGGCAGCTTCGTGCTTTCCGAAGTCGGAAAAATTGTGCGCGCAGGAATTCGTAAAATTGATTTCGCTGCCCGCTATGGTGGGGACGAGTTTTTGGTTGCCTTGACCGATGCGACTAAAGAAGGCGCGCTGCTTTTTGCGGATCGGTTGCGGACAAACATTCAAGACCATATCTTTGACAACGGTGTTGATAAAAAGAAATTAACAGGCAGTATGGGCTTTGCGATTACCCATCCAGGTGCGGTTGTTGACGCCCGGGCATTGGTTCGACGAGCAGATAAATGTCTGTACGAGGCAAAAGAGGCCGGCAGAAACACGATCAAATATTATGACTATAAAATAGAGGCAGAACAGGGAATTATCGTCGACCCCAAAAAGCTTCGAAGAAAATCTGTTTAATTGAAATACCGCAAAGGATTGTCCACTGAGTTCAAATAGTATTTGGCTTCGACAATTGATTTTTGCTGATCGGAAAGGTCACCATGTTGTCCAAGCTTTCGGATTCTTTCAGACCAAATGTGATAAAAACTGATCGCGGCGGCGACAGAAATGTTAAAGCTCTGAGAAAAGCCCTGCATTGGAATAATGATTCGAGCATCGCTCATTTCAAGCATTTCTTGTGAAACGCCGTCTTTTTCATTTCCAAATACGATGGCTGTTGGTTTCGTAAAATCAATGTGGGAAATAGGGACCGAGGATTCAAGGTGTGTTGAAACAATTTGATAATTGTTGTCTTTTAAATACTTCGCACATGGAATGGGATGCTTCCATTTTGTGATATCAAGCCATTTATCCGCACCGTTTGAAACGCTCTTTGCGGCTTTAAATTTTTCTTGAGTTTCAATTAAATGCATTTTTTGAAGACCAAAAGACTCAGCAGATCTTATAACGGCGCTGGTGTTTCCACGATCATAAATTCCATCCAATACCGGGATGATGTTATAGGTTCTATTTTTTAAAACGCTTTGAATTCGAACCCTTCGATTATCTGTAAGTAATGGGGCAAGTTTTTCGATTACTGTTTTAGGGTCTAAAATTTGGCCCTCAAATTCTAATATATCCATGCGAGATTTATAAATCCCTAATTCGAAGACGTCAAAATGTTAGATTAAATTGAAGCATTCCGAACGTATTGTGAAACTTTTTGTAAGGAATTCTTGGGGATACGAATCCGGTGGCCCGATACGTTTTCAGGTACATACTTGCGAATCAGTTCAGGATTGAGGTAAGACAGCTCCTTTTCGCTGATTCCGGTATCTGCAGCCAATTTGGTCAATGATAACCCGCCCGGCGCCCAAAAGTAGTCAAACTGGGTGGGTTTCTGGTATTTGAGGTCGCGAAACCCATAAAGTGGCGGAGCTTTTGAAATCAGTACGGTCGCTAATATTTTTGGAATATAGTTCTTTGTTTCTGCAAACAGGCCCTCACGTTCGGCGAGGACCCAAAAGTTTTTTGTTTGGTGTTTTGCAACAAGGCGTTTGATTCTATTTTCACCTGTGTTGTAGGCTGCGATCGCAAGATACCAGGAATCAAACATATCATGAAGTTTTTTAAGATAAAGTGCGGCTGCGCGAGTGCTCTTTACAATGTCACGACGTTCGTCCAACCACCAGTTCACGGTTAATCCAAACCTCTGAGCCGTACTTTCGATAAATTGCCAGTATCCGACTGCATCGGCGGGGCTAATCGCAAATGGAGAAAACCCGCTTTCAACCATAGCGACGTAAGCAAGGTCGTTTGGAAGCCCTTCTTGGCGGAAGACGGTTTGGATATGTGGTAGATATTTTTGCGAGCGTTCGAGCCAGCGGGAAAAATCCTTTCGCCCCCGTGTTTGATAAAAATGAATCCATTCTTTAACGCTTCCGTTGTAGGTAATTGGAAGATCGAAAGACAAAACGTCCTGGCGCTTTGCTTGGGATCCTTTTAGTTTCAAGGGTTCAAGTTTTTTAGTGATAGAGGTTGGCGGTTTGGTAGGGGCCATGACCTGATTTATTAAAATCTGTTCATCGCCGGGAATATAAAAAGAAGGTTTTCTTTGCGTAATTTCAATTGTCTGCAGCGATGCATTTGAAATGTTCTGCAACGAAAACAATGTCAAAAGAAGTAAAGACATAGGGTACATTATCCAACACAGTTTCCGCATGAGTCGAGTCCGGAAGTGGTGGTGCGAGCCCAGATGTTTTGACGAGAGTCAGAAATTTGACGGAGTTACATAATGGACATTCGTCAATTTGCTCAATGGGTTCGCTAAGGGCGAGTTGATTTTTCTCTTATGTGGACTTAAGTCGTGCAAGATAGCGTGGCATGGTCATTGCTTTGAACCATTTTAGAGGGAAAGTATTTCTATGAGCACAAAGGGTATTTACACTGCGGTCAGTGGCGCCATGGCTCAAAGTCTAAAGATGGATACGATTGCCAACAATATGGCAAACGTAAACACAACTGGTTTCAAAAAAGATCAGCAGGTGTTTAAAGAATACTTAACTGCGTATGAAAAAGATCCCTCGGCCATAACGGTGCCGCGAGTGACGGCCTCGATCGAAAGCTTTTACGACCTCGGTGCTGGCGATCGCGGATATGTTGATGCAACAGGAACCTATACGGATTTTAGTCAGGGAGCATTGAAGCCAACAGGGAACCAAATGGACGTCGCATTGGAAGGGCAGGGATTTTTAGAAATATCAACACCACAGGGATCGCGCATGACGCGTAATGGGGCTTTGAAAATAGATGGCCAAGGCCGCATAGTAACCACGGAGGGTTTCCCTGTATTGTCTGAGGGTAATGCGCCCCCTGAAAATCGCATGATTGCGATTACAAATCAAAACGGATCGCAAGTAAACATAACAGAGGATGGAAGCATATTTCAAGGAAACGAACAAATTGGAAAGTTGGCGGTCGTTACTTTGGACAACACAGCCGCATTTCACAAGGTGGGACATTCACAGTACACGATAAAACCGAATATGAATGTTCAAATTATCCCAGCGACAAACTTTAAACTTCATCAAGGTTTTTTGGAAGCAAGCAATGTGAATATAATAAAAGAGATGACGGATATGATTCAAACAACTCGCGCTTTCGAAAACACACAGAAAGCGATTAAGACGTATGATGAAATGGCAAATAAACTGGTGAACGAAATACCAGTGTTAAGATAACGGGGTAAAATATGTTTAAATCTTTGAATACCGCTGCAACTGGAATGCAAGCGCAGGCAACAAATTTAGAAGTCATCTCAAACAATCTTGCAAACGTCCAAACCAGCGGGTTTAAACGGTCCCGGGCAGAATTTGAAGACCTGCTTTATCAAAACGTGAAAGAGCCAGGAGCGCAATCTGGGTTGAATGCTGTTTCCCCAACAGGAATTCAAACGGGTTTAGGTGTAAAAACCAGCGCAATTCAAAAGGATTTCGAAGTTGGTTCGGCTAAAATGACTGGAAACGATCTGGATATTATGATTGAAGGCCAAGGATTTTTTCCAATTCAAATTGAAAATGGACAGATAGGTTATACCCGCGACGGTTCCTTCAAAAAAGATCCTACGGGTCGGATTGTAGATCGCAATGGCCGAGCCCTGATCCCTGAAATAACGATTCCTCCGGGAACAACAAACGTGGGCATTGCGGAAAACGGTGAAGTGTCTGTCATGACCCAAGCGGGAGCCGCACCTCAGGTCATAGGCCAAATACAAACAGTGAGTTTTATTAATCCCGCAGGGCTAAAAGCAATGGGCAAAAATACGTTTGTTCCAACAGAAGCAAGCGGCGTACCTAATCAAGGGATTCCGGGAACAAACGAATTGGGGCAGCTTTCTCAAGGACAATTAGAGGGTAGTAACGTCAACATTGTCGAAGAAATGACGAATATGATCAGTGCACAGCGGGCATACGAAATGAATTCGAAAGCGATTCAAGCGTCCGATGCGATGTTGCAGTCGCTAAATAACTTGAGGTAATTTTTGAAAAAATTCGGTCTTTTTATTTTAATGTTTTCAAGCCTTGCTCAGGCAGAGCCGTCTATTATTATCCATCCCAAAAATCTTATTGAAGGTGACAAAATTACTTTTGGTGATATTGCCGAATTCAAAGATTTAACATCCGATGCCAAAAAGCAGATTTCACAGTTGGAAATTAGTGATGCACCAAAGGCAGGAGAGGTTCGGCGATTTACAAGCTTTGGACTGTCTGAAATTCTTCGTTACAGCGTTCCCGAAGTTTACAATATAAAAGTTGTGATCCCCATGGAAGTCACCGTTCGGCAAAAATCTTTCAACCTTAAGCAAGAAGACGTTGAAAAGGCAATTGCCGCATGGACACAAGAGGGATGTGCCCCTTGTGAAGTGAAAATTTCAGATCTGAAAATTCCCAATTTTTCAGATGTGAGTGGTGCTGCAACGTGGGAGCTGGTGAAAGCGGGATCCCGACCAAGGGGTGCGTTTTATGTGGCTTTGAATATCAAAGATAAAAGTGTAGATCCTCAAAAAAAATGGGTCAGTGGAGACATAAGAATTTATAAGAAGGTACCTGTCGTGCAAAGGCTGCTGAGCGCGGGTGTCCGATTGCACAAAGAAGATTACGCAATTGAAGACCGTGACGTTACGTATGCTGCAGATACAGTTCCAAGTGAAAACGATCTTTTAGGGTCTGAATTGGCGCGCACGTTAAACGCCAAAGAAGTAATTTGGAAATCTTTGTTGCGTAGAAAAATGGTTATGATGCCGGGGCGGCCAGTCAATGTTGTTATGCGCTCAGAAGGATGGAACGTCAATGTTCGAGGGGTTGCGCAGGGATCTGGTTACATAGGCGATGCAATTCGCGTTTTAAACCCTATGACAAATAAATATTTGGTCGGCGTTGTCGTTGATGATGCAACCATCGAGGTAAAGTGATGAAAAATTTTTTGATCTGTATGTTGTCTGTATTCGTACTTTCAGGGTGCTCAACCTTTGGGCGGACAATGAAAGCATTTGTTGGTGGGGAACCAACGCCAGAAAAAGAACTGACAAATAATCAAGCGACCTCGTCTGAAAATGCCAATTCGGGCGTCACCTATTCTCAAAAAAGTAACGTCCCTGCATACACAGAACGAAATTACCAAAGAATGTCCAAAGACGATTTTGAAAATGAGTACCTGTCAAAAGATCGCGATGGATCATTGTGGGTAATGGAAGGACAAGATTCCTACTTGTTTTCCCAAAATATTGTACGTTTGCCCGGAGATATTTTTAACGTCGTATTGGATGGTCAACCACACAAGCAACTGTCCACCAAAGTGGGCGTGATTCGGGAGTTGTCGGAGGCTGCAAAGCGAAAACCCGCAGCCGTTCAGGCGGCGCCGGCCATTCCTATTCTAGGGGATCAGAGTACGGGTGGTCTAACGGCGGCAGCCGCAGCACAAGCGCCGCCTCCTGTAGCAGAAAAAACGGAAAAGCCGAATCTAGAACAATTTGACGTAAATCAAATACCCGTTCGTATCGTTGATCGCTCTATTGACGGCAGCTATCGAGTGAAAGGCAGTCAGGTTTTTATGATTGGCAAAGATGAATACAAAGTTATTGTATCGGGCCTTGTGCGTCCAAGTGATGTGGCCGATGGTGGGGTCGCTGCCTCTAAAATAATAGATTCAAAATTTGATATTGTTCGTTCGCGAAAGAGAGGAATATGAGGCAGTTTTTATTTTTACAGCTGATGGTAATTATCATAGCGATCCTACTTAATATTTCGGCGGAAGCGGCCAGACTGAAAGACATAGCAAATATTCGCGGCGTTCGTGAAAATCAACTTGTAGGTTATGGATTAGTAGTTGGCTTAAAGGGAACTGGTGATGGTAAATCCGAATTTACCAGCAAATCTTTTGTGCGAATGCTTGATACAATGGGTGTAAAGCTGACACAAACAGAAATTGAAAGTAAAAATGTTGCCGCTGTATTGATAACTGCTAATTTGCCAGAATTTGCTCGTGCGGGAAATAAGCTCGATGTTACCGTTCACTCAATAGGAAACGCATCGAGCCTTCAAGGGGGAACCCTTGTACAAACTCCCTTGCGGGCAGCAAACCAACAAGTGTATGCCGTAGCCCAGGGGCCCGTGATCGTGAGTACGGATGCAAGCGGAAAGGGACAATTGACTGTAGGCCGGGCACCAGACGCTGCGACAGTCGAGCGCGATATTGAGGCGGAATTTTCTGGTAGAAAAATGCTTCGGCTTACATTGCAAAATCCTGATTTCACGACAGCCGCGCGTACGGCGCAAACTGTGAACGCAGATCTTGGTGGCAAATATGCTGTCGCAAAAGATGGAGGAACGGTCGACGTAATAGTGCCCCCACAATATGATGGGAACGCTGTTGAGCTGCTTGCGACAATTGAATCATTGGAAATTAATCCGGACACGAGAGCAAAGGTTGTGATAAACGAAAAAACAGGGACAGTTGTTATTGGCGAAAAGGTTCGCATTTCTAAAGTGGCGATCAGTCATGGGAATATTTCTGTCAGCGTAGGGGTAAGTGGTGGCGACCGTGTCAATGCTCGTGGTCCTGCGTCGGTGACAGTAGCCCAAACAAATAAAAAAGAAGGTGGGGCACACACGGCTTTGGTGGGGGGAGAGGCGAATGTTGGTGAGATTGTCAACGCGTTGAATGGTCTTGGAATCTCTCCTAAGGACCTGATTACGATCTTACAAAACATCAAAGCTGCAGGTGCTTTGCAAGGGGAATTGGAAATATTGTAAAATTAAAACACCAACACATGGACGTGTTGGAGGGGCCGGGGGTTAGAGATCAGAGCCATGGAAGGATTTTGAGCCAAGCAGGAATCAAGTGCAGGATGCACACTGCTCTAACACCCACCCCGCTTTTTTTATGAAAATACACGTAGCCAAACAAATAACACCATCGCAAACAAATTCACAAACTTCCATCGTCCCGATGAAGCAGGAACGCATTCCACAGCTTGAACAGGCCGCAAAAGCTTATGAGCAGATGTTCTTGAATGAAATGGTCAAGGCGATGAGGCAGGCGACACCGAAAGCGGATGAAAATTCGATGGCAGCGAATATTTACGAAGATCAGCTATATGACAAGTATGTTGAACAATGGGCTGATCAGGGAGGTGTTGGCTTATCAAATTTGATCTATGATCAAATGATGGAGCGCTTTGGAAGCATGATTCGCCAGCAGCAGAGATCAAAGGGCCCCATTCACCCCGATGGAAAAGAAAAAGTAAATGTAAAAAAGATAAATGAATCCACGGGAGCGATGTTGTTTAAACTGATTCCGACCGCAGAACAAAAGGATCCGATTGGAATAACGCTGCCGTGGGATGGAAAAGTGGTGTCATCACAGAGAATGGACAACTCACAAAATGTTGTTCAGGTCGAACATGACAATGGACTTCGATCAACCCTGTTGTTTCAAGGGGCCGCTATTGCGTATAATCCGTCCCAGGGCTTAGCTGCGGGTGAAAGATTGGGTATTGCAGCACCGGGAGTTAATGAAATTCTCTGGAAAATTGGTAAAACGTAGACGAAGGTCCAGTCTACATTTATTGTAAAAATGAGTCTCACCGTGATACACTGTAACAAACGAGGTGATAGATGAAAGTCACAAATCAACGTTCACAGAACGCGGATATCAATTCGGTAAAAAATAAAAAATCGAATAGCGTCGATGGTTTAGAGAATCTTGGCAGGCAAACAAAAAGTGTTGCCAACGATTTAGAAAAGGTTGATGCGGCTAAGATTGCACTTTCAGACAGAGCGCAAGATATGAAGAAAATAAAAGAAATCGCCCTGAAGGCGCCTGATGTGAATATGGATAAAGTAAAAAAATTCCAGGCACTTGTCGACAGCGGGCAATACAAAGTTGATTCTGGCAAAGTTGCCGACAAAATGGTCGATAGTCATTTGATGATGGGATTTGGTGAAGAAGAATGACGATTGATCAGGCCTATTCCCATTTGATTGAAAGCGTGGAATTTGAGGTAACGCTCTATCGGACCATGCTTGATATTGTTCGTCGGGAGCATGAAATTCTAGTCGCTTCGAAAATGGATGACCTGATAGAAAACAACCAAGCTAAAGATGCTCTGGTATCAAAGATCCGTTCGAATGATCGGATTCGCGAAAAACGTGTAAAAGAAATTTCTGTATTGTTGCAAATTAAGAGTGAGCCGGTTCGTTTATTAGAAATAGCTTCGCACCTGAACCAGGTGCAGGGTGATCGCTTAAGATCTATTCATACGACATTGGATTTGTTGGTAAAGCGTATTCGCGAACATAACGAAAAAAATGAAGCTTTGATTCAATCTGCCTTAAGAACGATTCAAGGTGCTCTAGAAAATTTAAAAACGTCGCTCGAAGGTCAAAAGACCTATCAGAGCGAGGGCAATGTGGATAAAGCTCCGATTACGACAGGCAGATTTGTAAGTCGAGAAGCATAACCGCCAAGATGGCGGTAAAGGTTGTCCGGTAAACGGACAATGGGTGCCTGGCACCCGAGAGAGACAGGATGTCTAAGATTAACTCTACAATGACTGTTGGAAAACGGTCTTTAATGAATGCCCAAACAGGTTTGCAGACTGTTTCTCATAACATCGCTAACAAGACGACCGAAGGTTATACTCGCCAACGCGTTGATTTTAAATCGACTCCGCCGGTTGACGGCCGTGGCCCTTACCAAGTGGGAACGGGTGCAGATGTAAAATCCGTGATCCGTATAAATAACCCCCACCTTGAAAAGCAACTTGAAATCGAAGGCCAAAAAATGGGGTTCAGCGATGGGCAACTCTACCATCTTAATCAAATTGAAAATGTATTTAACGATCAGGTAAGCAAAGGAGTTGGACACTTTTTGGGAGTATTTTTTAATGGATTCCGAGAACTTGCAAACAATCCAGAAAGTCTTCCCCTGCGAACTCAAGTAAAGGAAGCTGCCGTTAATGTTACAAAAGATTTCAAGCGCATCAATGCAACCCTAAAAGAAATCCAAAAGGGAATTGATCGCGATATCGAGCTTGAGGTTGAAGAGATCAACCGCATGACCAAAGAAATCGCCGACCTGAACCAAAAAATAGCTAATACAGAAATTCAACGGTTTGAGGCAACTGCAAACGATCACCGTGACCGTCGAGATCTGTTGGTTAAAAAACTCGGTGAAAAACTGAATATAAAAGTGGCCGAAGGGAAATCGGGAGCCATCAATGTTACTGCTGGTGACGTGGGAATTCTAGTTGCAGACTTTGATAATATTAACTTAACTGCAGGCAAGACTCCGGCTCGGGGGAACAAGCGAGAAGGTAGTGTTGATATTTTATTCCGCACCACTAAAGAGGGAAATTTCTATAACTTAACTGACCAGATTCGCGGTGGAAAGCTCGGTGCAGAACTCGAAGTGCGCGACAAAACTGTGAACGGCCTTTTGGAGCGCTTAGATACAATGGCGTCGGTATTTGTTGATAAAGTGAACGAAGCGCACCTTCAGGGTTACGACCAGTACGGAAATCCTTCTGGAAATTTCTTTGACCGCCCACTGGATGTAAAAGACACAGCCATGAATATGGAGGTAGACAAGACAATTCTTAACGACGTGACACGAATTGCGACAGCGGCAACGCCGAATGCCCCTGGGGATAACCGTGTGGCACAGGTGATCGCAGCGTTACAGTATCAACCTATTATGCCTGACGGTTTAAATTCTATGGAAGAATTCTATAAGGGCATCGTCGGCGATGTCGGTGTCATGACTCACAAAGCAAAGGAAATGAATGATCACCAATTGACTGTGATGGAGCAAATGAAAAACCTGCGTGAAAGTATCAGCGGGGTTAACTTGGATGAAGAAACTATTAAAATGATCGAGTTCCAAAAGAACTTCGATGCTTCGGCAAAGTTGATTCGAACAGTGGATGAAATGTTAGACACTGTGATTAATTTAAAAAGGTAGGGATTGAGTGAGAGTTTCGGATTCGATGAATTACAACAAGGTAAATCAGTCGATTAGTAAAAATCGTGAACAGATGCACGAGCTACAAACCCAAAGTGCATCTATGAAGAAATTGAATCGACCATCGGACGATCCCGTGGGAATGACAAAGGTTATGTCTTCAAAGTCCGAACTTCAGGGTGCGAACCAGTATCTCAAAAATTTGGATGTTGCCCGTCAGTTCATTACAGCGACAGACCAGGCGCTAGATGAGCTGACGCAAATGCTTGTTCGCGCAAAAGAACTCGCGCTGTCGCAAGCAAACGATGCCAGTGCCAGCGCGGACACACGGAAGGCCGTCGCGCTTGAAATCAGCCAGATTTATGATCATGCAGTTCAGGTGGCAAATCGCAAACAAAATGACCGGTTTATCTTTGGCGGTTATATGACTACTCGCCAGCCGTTTAATGATGGCGGTGACTATGCTGGGGACAAGGGCGAAATGATGATTGAAATTTCCAAAGGAACTTACATTCCGATGAATGTTCCAGGAAATATGATTTTCTTTGGAGAAGATCTTGCAAGGGTTCAGGACCCACGCACCTCTAAAGAATCCCCAATGAACGTAAAAGAGCTTGCGGAAAATGTTAAGGAGGCTCGTGAGAAATACACCCCGGAACAAGATATCGGCGAAATGCATGACGATAATGTTCCTATCCGAGGACCCGCCAGTGTTCGAGCGACAATGACAAGCAACAAGTCCCTGGACGGCAAACAAGAAATTTCCCCAAACCCGATCCCAGAATACGGTGAAAACATATTTAAAACCTTGGCACATCTTGAAACGGGTTTGATGGCAAATGATAAATCCATTGTTCAAGATTCAATAGACCGTTTAGATAAGTCCATAGACCAAGTAGTTTTGGGTCGGGCTAAAGTTGGGTCGAGGGCGAACCAGCTGGATTCAACCATGCAAACTTTATATGGAACAAGCTTTACCGAGAAGGCGAATATTTCTCAGATAGAGGATGCTGACGCCTTTGAAATATTTAGCGATCTCAGCAAGAACGATAATGCTTTAAAAGCCACCCTGGCAAGCTCTGCAAAGATATTGCAGCCGAGTCTTCTTGACTTCCTCAGATAATAAATAATATAGCTAAGGTCGTTGAAAATTTAGCCGATACATCATGTGTAAGCATAAATAGCCCATTGGAAGGAGCTTGAAGTCCCATGCTGGTCCTAACTCGAAAACTCGGTGAATCCATCGCAATTG
>CAUJEF010000160.1 GCA_963169515.1 Bdellovibrionota bacterium | reverse complement strand
TTGTCATTTTTTGATGGCGCAAAGATTGGCATCCTTGGCTACAATGGAGCAGGCAAATCGACGCTTTTAAAAATTATGGCCGGCCTGGACCAAAACTACCGTGGTGAGGCTTTTGCTCGCGAAGGCATAAGGGTTGGATTTTTACAACAAGAGCCGGAGCTCGACTCAAAAAAAACTGTAAAAGAAAATGTTTTGGATGGCATCGGCGAACCAGCACGTTTGCTGAAAGAGTACGAGGATATTGCCGCAAGGTTTGCGGACCCGGATTTATCTCCCGAAGGGATGGAAAAGCTCATAAATAAGCAAGCGGCCCTTCAAGATAAAATTGAGGCCATTGGCGCATGGGATTTAGATCGAAAAATTGAAATGTCTATGGATGCTTTGCGATGCCCTCCGGGAGATTCACCAGTAATCAATTTGTCAGGGGGTGAAAAACGTCGTGTAGCGCTCTGTAAACTGCTTTTGAGCAAACCTGATATTTTGTTGCTGGACGAGCCGACAAACCATTTGGATGCAGAATCTGTCGCCTGGTTAGAAAGATATTTAGCAGAATTTTCAGGAACAGTGGTTGCGGTGACACACGATCGTTATTTTTTGGATAATGTCGCCGGATGGATTTTAGAATTGGATCGTGGCCATGGAATTCCGTGGGAAGGAAATTATTCTTCTTGGTTAGAGCAAAAAGGAAAACGATTGGCGCAAGAAGAAAAGCAAGAAACAAAACGGCAAAAAAGTTTGGAACAAGAGCTAGATTGGATTCGCCAATCGCCGCGGGCGCGCCAGACGAAATCCAAAGCCCGCATCACCGCATACGAAAACCTTTTAAATCAAGAAACGGCTGATCGAATTGAAGATTTGCAATTATATATTCCTCCGGGTCCGCGTTTGGGCGATCTTGTTATCGAGGCAAAGGGCGTTTCCAAAGCCTTTGGAGATAACCTTCTGTTTGAAAATATGGAATTTAAGTTGCCTAGAGGTGGTATAGTAGGTGTGATTGGTCCAAACGGTGCAGGGAAAACAACCCTGTTTAAAATGATCGCGGGTAAGGAAAAGCCAACATCGGGTACGTTTACTGTCGGTCCGACTGTGAAGTTGGCCTACGTTGATCAGTCACGCGAAACGCTTAATTCTAATAAAACAATTTTTGAAGAAATTTCTGGTGGTAGCGAAACGGTGATGCTTGGCAAGAAAGAAGTAAATGCGCGAAACTATGTCGCTCGCTTTAATTTTTCTGGTGATGCCCAACAAAAGAAAGTTGGAAATCTGTCGGGCGGAGAGCGAAACCGGGTGAATATTGCAAAAATGTTAAAAGAAGAGGCTAATGTTATCCTTCTGGATGAGCCGACAAATGATCTCGATGTAAACACTCTCCGTGCTCTCGAAGAGGGGCTGTTGGCGTTCGGCGGGTGTGCAGTTGTGATTTCGCATGATCGTTGGTTCCTTGATCGCATTGCAACTCACATTCTTGCGTTTGAGGGTGATTCAAAAGTTGTTTGGTTCGAGGGCAATTATCAGGAGTATGAGGCCGATCGACGTCGTCGATTGGGTATAGACGCAGATACCCCAAAGAGAATTAAATATCGAAAGCTTCAGCACTGAAAATTAGCGCCCAGCAAGCAATTCTGCCAGGGGCTTGGTCGTTTCAATTTTACTAAAAATAATTTTCAAGATCGCGGTTATTGGGACGGCCAGGAACATACCTGGTATTCCCCAAACCAATCCCCAAAACATCAAAAATATGAGAACCGTGATGGGGTGAAGGTCGACGCTGTCGCCGATCAGTTTTGGCTCAAAAAAACTGCCAATGATAAATTGAGTGCCCATCGTAAGCCCCAGGACGACCCAGAACTGCCATCCAAACCCAAATTGCAAAATTACGATTGGGAGTGGAACAAGGGTAGCAATAATTGAGCCGACCGTTGGAATAAAATTTAACAAGAATGCAAGCCATGCGAACATAAACGCAAGTTCAACATTACAAGCGGCGAGAACAATCCACACGATGATGGCACCCACCACAGACGAAATCCATTTCATAAATAAGTATCTCGAAACACTCATTTTGATTTGGTCGAGCAGAGGATGGGGTTGCTTGCCTTTTCCACCCATTGCTAAAAAGAGCGTGAATACAAAAATCAAAAATATATTTCCGATTAAAGTGAAAACATCACCCGATAGGCCTTGTGCAATTTGTAAGAGCGGCAGTTGTGTCAATTTTTGTTTGAAAACTTCGCCCTCAAGAGAGTAACCCAGGTGATCGGCAAGGCGTTGGGCCCAATCTATGAACGCGAGCATCTTTGTATTATAGACATAGGCGCTTTTAATAAAACTTTGGATGGACGTAATTACAAAAAATACTGTGAGGCCAGAAGAAAGACCCACCACAAGTAAGGTCACTAGAATCGCCATCATTTTTTTTAATTGAAAACGATCCTGCATGGATTTAATTCCAGCGGAAATGACCGAGTATAGGAATATGGCAAATACAAATGGAATTAAGATGCTTCGAGTGTAAATCAGAGCACCGGTAACGGCTATTGCCGTGAGTATAACAAGACAAGCATTGTTAATTCTTAAATAAGACTCTGTATCTACTTTCATAGACTTATGGTAAGCGGCATATGAACATTTCGTCAATACGGTCGAAAGCCTTGCGTTGAGGTATGTTTAATGTTGAAATCACAGGGGTGAGGTTTTACCAAACATTCGGAGTAGTTTTTATGCTTTCTATATTTACGAGCATCTTTGCTAAAGCAAACGATTTGAAAGTGGGGGACAGCGCGCCTGTGGTTTCCGCTAAAAATGAACAAGGGGAAATGATCGATCTAACTCAGTATTATAGCAAGGGTTACACTTTGGTTTATTTCTATCCAAAGGCAGACACCCCGGGTTGCACAGCCCAAGCGTGCAGTCTGCGTGATTCTTTTGCAGAACTAAGTCAAAAGGGTGTCACTGTGTTTGGGGTGAGCACGGACAATGTTGAAGATCAAAAGAAATTCAAAGACAAATACCACCTGCCCTTTCACTTGTTAGCTGACACGGAAAAGAAGGTGGCAAAGGCCTTTGGTGTGCCAGTAAATTTGGGATTTACTGCGCGGCAAGCCTTTTTAGTTAAAAATGGTAAAATCGTTTGGCTTGACCATAAGGCTTCAACAAAAGAACAGGCTGCAGATGTTCTTAAGGTTATTGGTGGTCAGTAGTCGTTCCAATGTATTTTTGAACACCAGAAGATTCTAGAGAAATGGGTGGCATATATTCACTTTTCCATGTTCGTCGCCACCAGTAAGCTGGCCAATTTTTGAAGTCCGCAAAGCGGTAACGATATAAATCCATTTTAATATATTTTGGATTTTTAAAAGGTACGGACTTAAATAGACGAGTTATTTCAGCATCACCTTGCAAAAGCCTTATGGAAAGCCTGAGTAGCCATTCCTCTTGCAGTTCCGGTCTCATCCCAGAGAACCAAATTTGCCAATCCAAGTGATAATGATACGGAGTAATAAAGCACGGTCGCCGTGTAATATCGCCAGGAGCACAGAAAAATTCATACTCGTACCATTTTGTTGTGCCATCAATTTCTTTTGAATCTGTAGCGCTAATGATGACAGCGTTTCGCTCTTTTCCGATGGCACCGAAGGCGCCATAACTGTTCACAAAATGCCAAGTACCATATGAGGTGTTCATCGCCTGATCAGTCACAATTAGGTTTTTCACTGGTCCAAGACTGAGATAAATGATTACTGTTGCGAATCCACCATAAAAACATATTTGAAAAAATGCTTTTCTGAATGTTGGGGCAAATAAGCTACTTAAGGGGCGTCTATTTCCAAACCATTTTAAAAACTGATCATCAAAGCAACAGAAACATATAATAAGAGTAATCCAATTGAGCCACGCTAAATTTCCACTCGAAATTAAAATAATCTGAAATAAAATTGTTATGACTCCAGCTAACCTTCTTATTTTTGCAGGACCAAAATATCCAAATGGAACGACTAATTCGACAAAGTGATTAAAAATTACTCCGACATAATGAAAAAAGGGTGGCATCAGATTATAAAAATAACTTCCTGGGTGGGGATTGGGTTGGGTTTCGTAGTGATATATTAAGCAGGTAAGATCTTTCCAACATGGGTCGCCGCGGAGCTTAATTAGGCCTGCGCCCAACATCAATCTAAAAAGCAACCAACGCAGAGACCAAATCACAACACGAGCCGGAGGAGTGCGAGAGTTATTGAGGCGAAATACGGGAACAAAAAAGAACATTAAAAAAGTAAATTCTAAAAGCAGAGTTTCCCACCCATAACTATAAAATAATTGACCGGAATTAACGAAAGATATTTGAATCAGCCAAAGTGCCATAAGTAAAATCAAGTTCGAGTATCCAATAAGAAGCGGGATCGACAAGATCATTCCAAGCAAACCGAATATTTTGATTTTGCTATCAGGAAAAAAATAAAAAAGGCTTGGTATCTGTTGAAACGCTAACCATGGTGAGCCGATATGTTCCTGTAAAGGCCTTACATAACGAGCGATAGGTAGAAGCCCGTTTGATCCCCAGAGCGCTTCGCCTTGAAAAAAAATTATTGAAAATGCGACAAAGTAAATAAAACCAAGCCCACGCAATAGCCACGCTCGCACAGCCCAATATGAACTTGCCGGAGTTTGGTTTCCGACGAGAAATCGATGAAGACGTTCAATCATAGTTTATTAAACAATAATAATAATCTATCTGTAATATAAATTTAATTTGGCGCGGTTTGGCTCTGGCGGACTAACCGCCCCAGTGTCAGTTTATTCCAGAAAACAATGAAACCGTCACAGTTTTGCGCTGACGGTTGGTATGTTGGTTGCAAAACCAATTTAGCAAGGGGGGTGCTTATGAAAAGGTACAATATATTTAGCTTGATATTTTTCTCTGTGATGGTTGTTGGAGCCGTAGCCAACGCGCAGTTTTGGGAACCAGCGCCGGTTAAGGACACTATTCGACTGGGTGAGCCTGGTTACAATGGTACGGGCTGTCCGATTGGTTCAGTTGCGACTGTGCTTAGTGATGACAGATCGGCGCTTAGTATCTTACTGAGCGAATTCGTCGCTCAGGCGGGACGGGCGTCAACAGGCGCCACTACGGCTGCAAAAAATTGTACGATCGGAATTCCAGTTCACGTACCACAAGGTCTTAGCTTCTCACTGGTTGGAGTTGATTATCGGGGCCTACTATCGCTACCGGCTGGTGGTGTTGCGCGACTGTCCGCAGAATATTTCTTACAGGGGCCAGGTCAGCCGCCATCTCGTGGTCCGCGCATGGCAAGAATGTTTAGAGGACCAACATTTACAGATTATCTAGTTGAAAATGACCTTATATTGACAGGTCAAATTTGGTCTGCATGTGGAAAGGACGTTATTCTTCGCGTGAATGCATCCATGATGGTTAATAGTAATTATCGCGGAGAAGATGTTCTTGCGACAGTAGATAGTATGGATGTTTCTGCTGGAATTTTATATCACTTACAAACCAGGTCTTGCCGCTAAGGTACGCCGTTCCCTTTCAGGAGACAGTGCATCAGGCTGATTCAGCCTGATGCACTGTCTCCTGAAAGGGAACGGCGTACCTATTCGATGCGAAGAAACCAGGCTTGTAGGTAATTGGACTCGGGGAAGTTGATCAGTGGGGAATGGTCGGGGCTTGGACCTTTTACGTCGAGAACATGAACCGTCCTGCGCGTATCGTGGGCTGCTGATCTCAACATATACAAATAATCTTCGCGGCTGACGTTGTGTGAACAGGCGCAAGAAACAAGTAATCCTCCGGACTTCAAACAATGCATCGATCGAAGATTTAGTTCCTTGTAACCCTTCATCGCGTTTGCAAGTTCCATTTTAGATTTTACGAAGCTCGGAGGGTCCAAAATAATAGTGTCAACCGTGGCCTTATTGTCATATTGCCGGCGTAAGAACGTAAATATATCCTCTCGAATCGTAGTGTAGGATCGTTCTGAGATCTCATTTCTCTGAGCATTTTTTTTGGCTGTCTCAAGTGCATTTTGTGATTGATCAACAGCAGCCACGGGCCTCTCGGATTTTGCAATATGAAGTCCAAAGCCGCCCTCAAAAGAACATAAATCCCAGGTTTCAGAAAGATTCAAATTCTCCATCCACCGAACAGCTTCTTTATGATTAATTTTTTGATCAAGGTAGGCCCCGGTTTTTTGTTCTCCGCCCGGGGTCATCCACCAATATAAACCATTCCATAGATACCAATCGCTACTGAACTCTTCTGTTTCGATGACATCAAGGCCCTCTTTTGTCCTAACTGAAGAATTTTTAAGCTCAATAAATTCAGGTTTTTGCTTTTGAACAGTTGTGAATGCCTTTTCAAGCGCATCCTTAAAAACAGGCCAAAAAAGTTGAACTGGGGCGGTCAGTATCTGACAAGCTAGTTTATTTTTAAAAATGTCAACGATCAGCCCGGGCAGGAGGTCGCTTTCAGAAAAAACCCAACGTAGGCAGAGGTCTTCGTTGCCTTTGATCAGGACATCTTTTTTAAATACTAACTTCTCGATAAGAGTTTGTACAAGAAAGTCTCCAAAAAATCTCTCAAACTGAAGAGGATCATGTATGCTATCGATATCTATTTTTTTCCAGTCTCGAGTTGTCGGACCGAATCTTCGCAGTCGAATTTTACTCATCGGGGAATTGAAAAACCAATGTTCACCAACATGAACCAAACAAGTTTTGGATGGTAGCTCGCTCAGATCCTTGAAGTCATGGTTTAATAGCCATGGATGACCGGTGGTCAGCTTTTCAAAGCCTTTGTTCGTAAGTAGGGTTTTAGTGTTCATTTAGGGTTGTTATATGCTAAGAGTGTGTGGATGAAGCAAGATCTTTTTCAATTTTTTCTGGTTGTACCCCCCGGTTTTGAGGGTTTGGCGATGCAAGAACTAAAAGAAAAATTCAATTTGATAGCTACCCCTGTTAGAGGTGGTCTTGAATTGCAGTGCTCGCTTGAAAATGGGCTTGCTTTAAACTATCTGAAGATACCGGCTAGAGTTCTACTTCGGCTTGAAGAGTTCTCTTGCAAGGATTTTCCAAAGCTTTTTAATCGCCTAAAAAGAGTAAAATTCACTCAATTTTTACCAAACAGAAATTTTCGTATTAAAGTATCAAGTCAGAAATCACGCCTACTTAACGAGAAAAAAATTTTAAAAGCCGCCATGGACGCATTTAAACCTGAGCTTAATGAAAAGCAGTTCGTGCATCAAATTTTTATACGCATATACGACGATATTTGTACTGTAAGTCTAGATACAACCGGAGAACTACTACACAAGCGTGGGGAAAAGACCTTAATTAATCAGGCGCCACTGCGTGAAAATATAGCGGCTGGTCTTTTGAAATGTTTAACCAACGTCGCCAAAGTTAAGAGCGCTAAAGTTATCGATCCGATGTGTGGTAGTGGAACTTTCTTACTGGAAGCGGCAGGGACCTCTAGCATAAAGCGAACCTTTGCATTCCAAAAATTTAAAAATGCAAAGACGTATTCTTGGTCCTCGGATCCAAGCGCAGAAAGGCTGATCGGATTTGATATCGATGAGAAAACTGTGAATCTTGCACGAATGAATTTAAAGAACTCACCTGTCCCGTATGAAGTATCTGTTCGTGACGTTTTCGTTGAAGACCAAATTCAGTTTCCCGATGCGCTTGTAATTGTTAATCCACCTTATGGAAAAAAAATTAAATTGCCAAAAATTCCAGAGGACTATTACATGGACTTACTGATAGCACTCTCCAAACTGAAGCCGCTGGCATTTGGTTGTATTGTGCCGCGAAGGTATGCAAAATTTAAACTACCAGGAATAGAAAAATTGGATTCTCTGAATTTTCAAAATGGCGGAATACCGGTCACTTTTCTCGTTTTTAAGGGGAAAGTATAATGGAGGAAGTGTTTGTAACTAGAAATTTTCTTTCACCTCACGAGGTGAGCGTTCTGTCTCGTGAAGTGGACGATTTTTATCGCCTTGGTTTTTTTAAACGAGCGGGCATCGGAAAGGATGCCGAACTTAATGATAATATTCGAACCGATGAAATCATGTGGTTGGATGCAAACAGACAAACGCCGGCGCAAGAGGTCCTTTGGAAAAAGATAGAAATTTTTAAAAAAACTTTGAATGAACGGTACTACTTGGGATTGTGGGATTTCGAAGGCCATTATGCTGTTTATTCGCCGGGTGCTTTTTATAAAAAACATATCGATACTTTTAAATTCGATGATTTGCGTGTCATGTCTTTTATTATATATTTGAACGGAAATTGGAAATCCTCGGATGGTGGACAGTTACGCGTTTATAAAAACGGAGAATGTGTGGACATTGAACCGCGTGGTGGGACGCTCGTATCATTTCTTAGCCATAAATTGGAACACGAAGTTCTTGTTTCCAAAAATACCAGGAAGAGCTTTACTGGTTGGTTTAAAAAACGGTCGGTTTAATGTCGATTACGTTTCCAACGGTGTTCCCGAATTTTATTCCGGCGTTTAGACCAAAATTCGATTCGCTTTTTTCGCTCTGCTGGAGGCAAGGACATAAATCTGCGATATTTTTCTCGGATTTGTTTCTGTCGCTCTGGGGGTAGTTGCTTAAACCGTTTATAATTCTTAAGCATTCGGGCGCGGGCCTCAGGATTAAATTTTCTGAAAGCATGATAGCGTTGTTTCAACTGTTGGCGTTGTTCTGGGGACATGCTTTTCCATTTTCTATAGTTTTCTCGAATTCTATTTTTTTCGTCCTCAGAAAGGTTTTTCCAGCGCTCTGGAGCGGAAACCGTAGACGTTTGTTCTGTCGTGATATTTTCTTGTGCAAAGGCGCCACACGATATCAGCAGGCTAAGGGTAAGTATTAATTTATTCATTTCCAACCTCTTGCGGTGTTTGAGAATTTTCTATAGGTATATTTTCGATTATTTCGTCGGACTGGAACTGCTCCATATTTTCAACAATTTCTAATGTATCAAAGAATTCCAAGTCATTAATAATTTCTGCATCAATTTCGTCTGCAAAGGCGATTCCCGCCGTCAGTGCTATTATAAAAATAAGCTTGTTCTTCATGAATTGTCCTCTCCTTCGAGCAAGATTGCCCAATCCGCGTCATCTGTTGCAATATCATCAAATTCAACGAAAAAATCCATGTCTTGCAGCATTTCCTGAGATTCGAGTATTTCGTTTGTTGATAGCAAATCAGATTTGTCATTAACGAATTCTTTTTTTGTTATGAATAGGGTAATTACCAGAGCGCTTGTCGCAATTGCAGGCATTAGGATTTTCCAGTTCCAAGATTTATGTGATTTAAATTCCTTGTCGAACTTGTTCCAAAATACTTTGTCAAAATCGGACGATCTTTGAAGTGACAGCTTTTGCTTTAATATTTTCAGAAAATTATTTTCCATGACCTGTGCCGTTCTTTTGGATACATACTAAAAGAGCCTGACGTGCTCGAAATAAAACGGACTTGATAGCGCTTACAGTTTGCCCTGCTACGTCGGCCATTTGATCATAAGATAACTCTCCAAAAATATGCATTGTCAGAATTTCTTTCTGGCTGGCAGGTAAACGGTCCATACAACTGTGTATTTTTTCAACGTCAGCATTTTGGATCAAAAGCACTTCTGCGTTTGATAACGGAGATTCGAGCTTCTGGATTTCAATATCATCCAGCGTAATTTGAGAGGACTCTGGACTTGATCTTAAATGATCGATACTTGCATTGCGAGCAATGGTCCAAAGCCAAGTCGTAAATTTTGCAGTTGGTGAATAAGTATCCTTGAAACGATATACTCGCAGAAAAACCTCTTGAGTGATTTCTTCGCTTAAACTTTTTATTCCAACCATTGTATTTATATAGTTCATAATTGGCCCTTTATATTTATTAAAAAGCTCCTTAAAGGCTTTTTGATCACCATCTTTAATTTTCAACATTAATAGGTGATCCAGTTCCACACCGGATTGAACGGATAAAGGTTGAGAAAGTTGCGCTGAGTTTTTGTTCCGTTTTGAGACGCCCTTGAACATATTGAAATTATTCCAGTTTTTTAGATAAATTAAAAATAAAAAATTCTCGCAACTTTCGCTTTGCCGCTTCGTTGAATCCATCATGGTACGTCGCCGTGGATTAAACCAAGGAGATCTTTATGAGAAATTTAGCGCTTATAACAATTGCTCTGTTTTTAAGTGGCTGTGGTATTCAACAAACAAAAGACTTTGACGATGACTCTGCTGTCTTGATGTTTGAGTCTGCTGTGAGTTCGATCAATAGTGGTGCAAATGACGTGGAACAAAGCCCGGCTTATTCCCAAAATAAATCGGTTAATATATTACCAGAAGCCTATGCTGCGAGCTGCAGCTTGAATCGGTTTACACCAATGGTTGGTTCTGCGAACTGTGTTGGGACGGAGGATGATAAAACTGTAATTTCAAACTTTGACAGTTGCACCGTTGGAAACGCTAACCAGTTTGTGTTGACGGGCTCTGTCAAATTGATGTTTGACTCTGCAGGTACTTGCAGCTCCTGGATCAATGGTGGGCTTCTTCCAACCTCAGGATACGTTGTTCGTACTGCAGATAGTTTCGTCCGATCTAATTGGAACGGAAGTTATGTAAAAACAGACTCTAATGCTCATTCAAGTTATTTGGGGCAATCGATCAGTGGTGGTATAAAAACGACATTTACAGACTCAAGCCGAACCTTTGATATTCTGGGCCTTCATAGACAGCGCTTTCGCGGGGATGGCAGTAAAGGTTTTGATCACTCGGTTTATACAACAAGCCCGGTCGTAACCGCGGGCTCTAGACTTTCGGGCAATCGTTCGATTCAATCGGGGGCAATTCGTGTGGATCATAATCGCGCTCGATACTCTGCAACTACTAATCTATCAGGTCTCGTCTGGGATAATTCCTGCTGCCACCCCGTTTCCGGTACGCTAACATTTGATCTGTCAGGATCAGTGAGTGGAAAATTTCTAATTAACTTTGGAACAAATCAATGTGGGCTTGTGGATGTGACTGATCAAAACGGAAACAAAACTCAGGTTGAATTGTACACTTGCGAATAATAAAAACTTTTAACAAAGAGGTGAAATATGAAAAACTTAATTATTGCAATGGGACTGATCACAATGGTCAGTGTAGTTGCAAGTGCCAGTCCAAGAAATCAACGTCGCGAAGCTCATCAAGAGGCTCGCATTCAGCAGGGTGTTGCAAGTGGACAGCTTAATCAGCGTGAAGCTGCGCGATTAAATCGTGGTCAAGCTCGTATCGATCGAGCTCAAGACAAAGCTGCTGCTGATGGCGTTGTAACCGGAAGGGAAAAGCATAAACTAGAGAAAATGCAAGATCGCCAAAATCGTCGCATCTATAAAGAAAAACATGATGGCCAAACAGCGCCTTCACAAGCCATACCTGCGCCAGGCATGGTAGAGCCACCTGCCGATACACAACCAGATGCCACTCAGCCGACTGAATAAATTGATTTTCAGTATCGGGGTGCTTGCCCCGATACTTTCTATTGCCAGTACTGACGTTGGTTATTCATTAACGCAGTCTCAGAAAGATAGTTTGTGGGTTAATGGGATATTTGGCCATGTCGAAATCAGCAATAAAGTAGATTTTTCGGGTAGCGGAAATGTCGTAAAGGCTTCTGATTTTAAAGCTTTCGATTATAAATTAGGAATTGATTGGGAAACAAGCGAAGTCGTTGCTCTCAATTTGAGTCTTATTGGCAGTCGAGTCGATAGTGAGCAAGCATCCAAAGGGATCGCTGTAGACGCCATTTGGGATGTAACGCCGATGGCACACATAAACCTCTATATAAATATTCAACGCGGGCTGAACCTTTACGACGACACCATTTTTAGAAGAAGTACTTCGCGGCTGAACTTCAACTATGATTTCACTGATCAATTTAATGGTGGCATATTCGCTATGACAACAAAAGTTTCAGATCGGATTGTCAGTCGCTATAATTTATTTAAAAAGGAAAATGACAGTCTCATTTTGAGCTCAGAGAAATCATGGGGTCTGTCGCTCTCTTATAAATGGGATGATGTACATGAAACAGGGTTTGTTTTTGAGACAATTGAAAGTGACGATGGGTTGGTCAAATTATTTCAACCTGTTCTGACATATACAGTGACTCCTCAAATACCGTGGGTCTTTGAGCTTTCCTTTGGAGATATATGGGACAGAAATCAAAACTCACCAAAGCATAGCCTTATTACAACCATTGCTGTGACTTACATATTCTAAACTGAGACGCTAAAATTTTTTAAAACCTGAATATCTCTTTTTCATGGCCCATGGTCTAGACACTATTCTGGAAATTTCCGCACACTCGTTTTATTTTCAGCGGCCCCGCACTTGCAATGTAAGAGCTCAAGGGGGTCCTATGCAAAAATTTATTTTATTATTTGTTCCATTATTTTTATTCGGCTGTGGTCAAGGATATGAGAGCAAATTTTTAACCGAAGCAGGACAAAGTCAGTTGTGTGCCGAATGCAACGTAGACACGACCCAAATAGATGCAAAGCTTGTTGAAGCCGATAAAGCCGTAGAAGATGCTAACGCAGAAATGAATTCTATAAATCCAGCAAAGGTTATACTTGATCCAAAAGATTTCCTTAATGGAGGCCTAAAAAAGGTTTTAGATAAAGTCCGAGAGCTTTTATCAAAAATTGATGAACTTGAAGCAAAAATAGACGCGCATCTTGCAATACTTGATCCTGCGTTGCATGCGGACCTTATCGCAAGGCTGCAAAAATTAAAAGATCGTCTTGCCGGGGTTGAGGACAGAATATTCGCCGCTCGCGACAAACTTGTTGCAAAAGTAGATGTTCTCATAGCGAAGGTCGAGTCTGAAATTGCAAAGTTACACCCTCTTATTCAAATTGCGCTTGCAGATAAAATCGAAAAGCTCATGAAATACCTTCATGATTTCCGAGACGGTCTTGCTGGTTTAGTCTAGAATACCTTGAAAACAAACTCAAACGAAGCTTCTCCCTAAAATGGAGAGGCTTTGTTTTTTGAGGCCTTAAGAATTACTCTGGTCGCTTTACAAATTGTTCAATAACTGCAGGAACGTAACGATTCAAACGATAAGCCAATTCGCCATCAAATGTTGGGACAATCATAAATTTTTTCTTTGTCAGTCCGTCGAGCGCTGCTTTGGCAACAACGCTTGCAGAAACAGTTTTTGCTTTTTCTTCTGTCATTAGGACTTCTTTTGGTTTTGTAGCATTTTCTTTATCGAGTCCGGGTGTTTTCGTGTTCGGAGGGCAAAGAACTGAAACGCTAATGTTATATGGTTTGAGTTCGCGTTTTAGACTTTCCGAAAAGCCAATCACGGCAAATTTCGAAGCACAGTATCCGCTATAACCAAAGAGCCCTAAAAATCCTGCCATCGAGGACACATTTAAAATATGACCTTTTTTAGCCTTGATAAAGTGGGGCACTAAAGTTTTTGTTGTGTGAACACATCCAAAATAATTTAGATCCATCATGCGGCGGTAATCGTCGATGGTTAGGTCTTGGATATAGCCGGGTTGTGCGAACCCAGCATTGTTGATCAAATAATCAGGCGTACCGTTTTCACGGACAAAGTCTTCCAATACAGATTTAATTGTATCAAACTTTGTAACATCGCACGCAGTGGTTAAAATCTTTTGATCAGTTCTGATTGTTTTTGCTTTTACATCAATTGCAGCCGTATTTAGTTTTTCTTGAGATCGAGAAATCAAAAGTATGTGGGCACCTTTTTGAGCTGCACCTTCTGCCAGAGCCTTTCCGATTCCCTCAGATGCCCCTGTAATTACAAACCATCTGTTTTCAAAGTTTTTCATGATTTAACAACCACTCCTTTTTCTTGATCCCGCCGCCGTACCCACCTAATTTTCCATCAGACGTAATAATGCGGTGGCAAGGAATAACGATCGGCAAAGGGTTTCTGCCGCAAGCGGTTCCAACTGCACGAACAGCTTTTGGTCTATGAACCATCTTTGCAATGTCTTGGTAAGATACTGTTTTAGAATATTTAACTTTTTTCATTGCGTTCCAAACATCTTTTTGAAACTGGGTCCCCTCGGCTTTAAACTTCAACGTGAACTTTGAGCGAGACCCTTTAAAGTATTGATCTAATTCCTGCTTAATTTTTTTTCCATAGTTTGTTTTTGGTATGGAGGAAGGGAAGTTTCGTGTTAAAAATTGTATTTGATCTACGGCGTTTTCAGAGGCGATTATTTTTAGTGATCCGATAGGAGAATTATAATAAAATTTATCCATTGGCAGTCTCCTTAATTGCTGGGTAGATTAGGTCAAACACATACGAGTGACAAGGTATTTGTGCAAATTGCCATCCTTAAATCAGCCATATCCGACGACCGATTAGTTCGAGCTGTGCATGACTTTACCCAACTTCCAATCCATTCATCATTACAGAGCGAAATATCGTATTACTTGCGGGTGGAAGGACGTCGCTTGCAAGTCCTAATTAACAGAGTCGGGGCTCCGTTGCCCATTGAGGTGGATTTTTTGAGCGGTGAGTGGGAATTTAAAGTTAAGACCCTTGGTAAAAATCAAATGATTTTTAAGGCGATCGGGTTAGATAAAACCCCTCCGCAGATTGTAGATGCAACCGCAGGTTTTGGCCAAGATACTTTCAGTTTTCTGTCAAAGGGTTGCAAAGTCACAGCAATTGAGGAAAATCCGTACATTTATTTGCTTTTAAAAAACGGTCTTGAGTTGGCAGTGGAGACAAAAAAGTGGTCCCACCTTGCAGGTAAGTTCACTGTTATAAATGCTGAAGCCATCCAGTATATGAAGGAAAATAAAATCAAGCCCGACGTAATTTATCTTGATCCAATGTATTCTGAGATATCAGACAAAGCGAAATCAAAGAAAGAAATGGAGTTTCTAAAAGAATTTTTAAAGCCACGGGACAATTCGCAGTCCCTGTTGGACTTTGCATTGGTATCAGCACGAGAACGAGTTATTATTAAGCGGCCAGCACAGGCGCCCAGTTTGAATCCGAAACCAACTCATTCGTTTCAAGGTCGATCCACACGTTATGATATGTATATTACAAGCAATTTGACTTAATTTTGTTTTGGGCATCTAACGCCAAAGAAATCGGTTTGTGGTTCAAGACATCTTTGTTGTCAACGTCACAATAGCTCACAACAATTACGAGATCTCCTATGTGGACATGTCGTGCGGCGGCACCGTTTAGGCAAATCTCTCCAGGGCCACCGTAAATTACATAAGTCGTAAATCGAGCGCCGTTATTTACGTTGTAAATGTCCACCTTTTCAAACTGCGCAAGGTCCGCCTTGTCACATAGTTCGCGGTCAATGGTGATCGAGCCTTCATAGTTTAGGTTTGCATCAGTAACAGTGGCGCGATGCAGTTTAGATTTGAGCATGGATCTGCGCATGTTTTTCTCCTCGTGTTGTCGTTGCATTCATCTTATATGCCAAGTACAGACCGTTGAGAACAAGGTCCGGAACGATGATATCAAAAATATTTTCTCGTTCGAAAAGGCTTGAAAATCCGCCTGTGCCAATAATGATTGGCTTTTCATTCGAAAAACATTCTTCAGTCAGTCGCCTTGCCACTTCTTTAATTGTCGCAATATGACCAAAAAAGAGACCGGATTGGATGCTTTCAGTGGTTGAGCGCCCGAGGGCCTTTTCCATCTTTATGATTTCAACTTGTGGTAGCTTTGCAGTTTGTGACTCGAGCGCTTCCATAGTGATTCGAAGTCCGGCAATGATCACACCACCAAGATAGTCTTTCTTTTTTGAAACCGCACAAAATGTGGTCGCGGTGCCCATATCGACAACGATAAGGTTTTTATTTGGGAACATTTGAACGGCGGCTACTGAATTAGAGATACGATCTGCACCTACCTCTAATGGGTTGCGATACTTAATGTTCAACCCACTTTTTACCCCGGATTGCAGAATGAACGGGGCAATGTTGAAATATTTTTTGCTGCAATTAACCAAGCTGTGAACTGCGTCGGGCACGACAGAACAAATAGCAATTTTTGTTATCTTTTCTGGGTCCACGTTGTTTTCACGAAGAATGTTTCTTAGAAAAATACCAAACTCATCGCTTGAAAAGGCCTGATCTGATCTTTTTCGAAAGCGGAATAAAATTTTTCCATCTTTGAAAATACCGCCAAAAATATGACTATTTCCTACATCTAAACAAACGATCATAGATTTCCCTGTATCAACCTTTCTATGTTTTGTGCCAATTGGACCTTAGATTCAGTTTTTAAAATTACTTGGTCTCTTTTGTAAATTTCTGAACGATGTTGCAAGCCGCGCGTTGTATTTATTTCGTTATGAACAACAAAATCAATATTTGGGTTCATGCTTAATTTAAAGATCTGTTCTTGTTTATGATCTTTGTTTTCCGATTGGGTTAGCTTAAATCCAATGACTTTTATATTTTGATTGAGCGATGCATTTTTTATCTGGTCTATAATTTTCGGACGATGTGAAAGTTCTAAAGTAACTTTTTCGTCTGAATTTAGCTTTGAATTTTCATCTGGCTTTAAGCCATTTATTGATTTCAATTTGAAATCAGATACTGCCGCAGCTTGAATAACCGAGTCAAAATAAAACTCAGAAACCAAGCATTTTATGGTTTGCTCTAGCTGATCTGAAGATTTAAACGTATATACATTTTTGACTCCAACGGGTAGGGCTGCGGTTTCCGACTTCACGTAAAAAACATCAAAGGATTTCTTAAGATATTCTGCAAGAAATCGCCCTGTTTCACCGGTGCTAAAATTTGTAATGTTGCGAACGCCGTCGATGGGTTCGCATGTGCCTCCGGCCGTGATCAAAATTTTTGGTTTATCTGTGGATGCAATCAATATTTCGTCTATTTTTTTTAAAACTTCTTGTGGCTCTGCCATTCGGCCGTCGCCAACCTCGCCACAGGCTAAGATTCCTGCTCCTGTTTCCATTATATGACAACCCCAGCTTTGCAGTTGCTGTAACGATCTTTGGGTGGCCGGATGATGATACATCTGGGCGTTCATCGCTGGAACAATCAGATAAGGGCGTAAAAAATTATTTGCAAGGAAGATATCCCCAACCAAACCTTCTGCCGTGCCTGCGGCTAAAGAATTAATTGATTTCGCAGTGGCAGGACACAATATGACAATATCAGCCCAACGAGCCCATTCTATATGTCCCATCATTTGGCCGTTTTCAAAGCTGTTTGTTAGAATGGATTTTCCAGTCAGTCCTTCAAAAGTAGCAGGCCCAATGAATTCCAATGCCGATGGCGTTGCTACAGTTTGCACTTCGTGACCGTTTTTCACTAACTGTGAAATCACGTGTGCTGCTTTGAATGCGGCAATAGACCCTGTAACTTGAAATAAAACCTTATGGCTCATCTGTCTAACTCTATGTTATCTATTAATCTTACGCCGTCTATTTTCACAGCGGCGAACCTGCGATTTCGGACTTCTTCAAGGTATTCAACGGTGATTCCCTCGGATTGAATGTCCGCCGCAGTCACATTTTTTTGTTTCAATAGGTTCGCAAACTTCGTAGCAAGTTTTTTTCCGGCCTCAGACAATCGAATATTTCTTGAGCTCAGGGCCAGACCATTGTCGTCTCGAACGATTGGACAGCCAACAATCTCTGTTTCCATGAAAAAGCTTGATACCATATCTTTGATCAAAATATATTGTTGGTAATCCTTTTCTCCGAAATAGGCTTTATTTGCTCGAATAATATTTAAAAGTTTCATCACGACAGTCAGTACGCCATCAAAATGACCCGGTCGATATTGTCCGCATAAGGTTTTGCTAAAACTATCTTCTGTGATTTTATAGCGGTACTGATCAGGATAGAGATCTTCATATTGTGGATAGAAAAGGTAATCAACACCCGAAGAGCTTAACTTTTCCAAGTCAGATTCAAATGTCACGGGGTATGCGGCAAGGTCTTCTTTGTTGTTAAACTGGGTCGGATTTACAAAAATGCTTACGGCGACGATATCGTTTTCAGCTTTTGCTTTAATCATCAGGTCCAAGTGCCCTTGGTGAAGCGCGCCCATAGTTGGAACAAAGCCAACAGTGTTTGTTCCAAGCGAATTTCGAGTGGCGACCCATTCAGGAATGGTTTTAATTACTGTTGTCATTGATAGCTCTCTTGATCACTGGGGTAAGTATTATTTTTCACTTCGGAATCAAAATGGTTCAGAGATTCTGTTAATACAGATACACCATTAAGAAAGTTTTTTAGAAATTTTGGACGGTGACCTTTTGTTACACCAAGCAGATCATGAAGAACTAATACCTGGCCATCCGTATTGGGGCCAGCACCGATGCCGATGGTGGGGATTGCCAGATTTTTTGTAATTGTCGTAGCCAAATCCATTGGAACACATTCAAGCACTATAGAGAAACACCCCAGATCTTCCAACTGCTTTGCATGGGTTGTGATTAATTCCCTAGATAGATCATCGCGGCCCTGAACCTTGTAACCGCCCATTTGATAAACAGACTGTGGAGTCAATCCAAGATGACCCATTACCGGAACGCCTGAGCGAACAATGGCTTCGATGATTTCGGAATGTCCGACAACGCCTTCAATTTTCACAGAGTGAGCGCCAGCCTTCATAAGTTTTTCCACGCAGTCCATGGCGTAATGTAGGCCCTTCTGAACAGACAAGAAGGGCATATCGCCGATAAGAAATTTTGTTTTTAATCCGCGGCTAACGGCAGCGGTATGCAAGGCCATCACGTCAATGTCGGCCATTATTGTAGAGGGATACCCATGCATAACTTGTGCTGCAGAATCTCCAACGAGCACACAGTCTATGGATGATTCCTCGATTATTTGTGCGCTCCAAAAATCATAGCAAGTGACCATGGAAATTTTCTTCGTATTTTTAAAGCTTTTGAAATCTAATATATTCATTGATCTGGCTCCAAAAGTTTTGAGTCATGACTTTCGACGAAAGCTTGGTAAACTTTTTTGTATTTATCGCCAGTTAGAGAAGCTAAATTATCGGAAATTGTTTTATGATCTCGTCGTGCAAGCGGGCCAGTTAAGGCTGCGTCTGGGTTCGCTTTCAAATTTTCTACGATTTTTTCCAGGTATGGGAAGGCAGCTTTTGCAGGAATATCTAGCTTTTGTTCTAGATCCGTAAAAAACTTTTTCCACAAAAGCGTTGTAAAGTTTCCTGCCATTACACAGAGGCTGTGATAGAATGGTTTAAGATCACTTTCGATTTCGTAGTATGTGTTGTTCAATTCTGGAAAAAGAGTCTTAAATCCAATTTTATTTTTTTCGCAAACGAACACCATCTTTTTATATGTTTCGATACTGTAGAGAGATTCACCGAAAGTCATTAACGGGTGCGCGCTTTGGGTACCGCTTATGACTAAGCTGCCAGAAAAGTGAACAACTTGCTTTGTTTTTAGAAAATCATGGGATTGAATGAATTTTTCAATTTCAGAGTCTTTAATGAGAACAAGAATGGTATCGCAGGAGCCAAGCACATATTCTGGCGTATCGTCATTTTCGGATCGTGACCATGAGCGAGTTAAAATGTTTTGGCATTGAAAATAATATTTGATGTGTCTTGCCGTGCGGCCAGAACCCACAATTCCATATGTCTTTTTCGGTACCTGTCGCATAGATCAAGTCCTAGGGCTTCAAAATTTCAAACAAATTCTCTCGTCAGTCATCTTTTCAAACAAGAAACAGAAATAAATGCTGACTAAGAACCTTTATATCAATATATAAAGAAGGCTTTTAGCGAAATTACTTAATGCGACAAGTCGTGCGTAAGGTATTGAATACATGAACAAAATTCTATGGCCAATGGTTGCCTTTTGTATGCTGATAAGCCTTTATTGGGTATTTACAGGGATCGGACCACAATCGATTCCCGTGATCAGGCCCTCTAATTTTAACACTCCGTTTGAGATTGCGGAATATACTTACCGGCAACTTTTTCCTCGAATTGCAAATCATCAGGCGATCGTTTTCGGGTCTGAGGGCAATCGTCCAGAACAAGCCGAGATTTTTAAAAAGTTTGTGCAGCTTTTAGTGGAAAGAGGAAAACAGTCTTATATTGTGGCTTCGGACACGAGATTGAAAGACAATATGTTTGATCCCGTCCAAGTGGAACAATTGTATTTGAATGATATACCAGAACAGCATCGTCGACAAAAACTAAACGAAGTTCTTCTTTCGGGGAAAAAAATTATTTTCTTTTTGTCTTCGTTTGACGCCGTTCACTTTCGACGTGAAGCGATGGTGAATATTATTGAAGACGCATTAAAATTAAAAAGTATTTCTTTTGTAATGGCCCGATTGGCGCTGCACCCGGATGAAATAACCATTGCAAATCTATGTGTGCCTCCGGCCAAGGATGAAATGAATTACAATCCACTCGCCTGTTTGGTTCGAACCAAGTCGGCAAATCTACAGAAAAATAAAAAGATCGATAAATCGAAATTGATTGGCTTTACAGAGCAACAAGGACAAAACGATTTTATGATTTATACATGGTTGCCAAAAAACTAATTTTCGTGTGGCATTGAACGGCGGAATCCGCGGAAATACGTTCGTGGAGAATAATTGACCAGGTCCGCCAGTTTTGCCATATATATACACGCATAGCGTTCCACTTGACTTGCAAAATAGCTTTCCTCGTTTCCAATACGCATGACTTCGCCCCAGTACGCGTTAAAATATTTCTGGTGTTCAATAATATTTTTAGAAATTTCTGAATCGATCTCTGTCACTTGATTTTGGATTTCGTCATAACGCTTTTTAGTCTGATCATTTTTATTCGTATTGTCGGCAATGATGATAAGTTCCTTTTCGAAGGGTTCTTTTTTGATCATAAGGTCATTGATCTTTTTTGTAAGTGGTCGCGCTTTTGCAAGCGCTCCGATTTCTTGCTCCAGTTCTTCAACTACGAGCCCGGTTCTCCAATTACAATCCTTTTTCAAGCGTAGAATATCACCATAAATATGATCCCCGATATAAAGAATTTCATCGCCATTAGTTTTCAGACTTGCTGTAAAGGTGTCGGCACAACCGCCCTGGTAAACGCCTGGGGTCAGCTCTTTAACATTTCTCATTTTTCCGGTTTCAAGGTCGATTTTTAAAAATTCTGCGTGGTCGAAAAAAAATTTTGGTTTTTGAGCGCCCGTGATGACAAACTCAAATAGTTCACCCCAGTCTTTGTGCTCTTTCAAGTAGGGGTTGATGGTGTAATCCAAAAGGATTTTTGAGTAGTCGAACATCGAGTTCGTTAAGATGAAAATAGATTTTCCACTTTTTTTGTATCGTTCAAGACCCGCAATACTTTCAGGGTCACAGACGATAAAATTGCTCAGGTTGTTTTTAACTTCATCTTTGAGGGACCCATCACGATGGGCCATATCCAGGCATTCCATGACGTCTTCGCAAATTTTGAGATAGTCTGGGAGCTCAGACGAATATTTCCCATCTTTTAACGCAACAAGGTTGGCGAACAATAACGCAGGTGAAATCGAAAATGTCGTATCGACAGGGTAGTAATTTGTATCGCCAAGGTCAATGTAAATGCTTTTGTAGAGACTCTTTTGGATTTTAAAGTCGATGGGCTTGTCCCCATGGTAACTGAGTCGAATCCCCGAATACCGATTTAATTTTAAAATATTTCCATTTTTTTTATCAAGGACAAGGCCGCGGATTGCGTTGTTAAATTCGAAAGGGAGCTTAACAATGTCCTTTGGGTACCCCTTTTTTTGTACCAGTTGCTTTAAAACATTGTAGTATGCCGCGCGTTCAAAGTTTTCGGTTTTATAGCGCACTAACGTGTGATCCATATCGAGTCCGATATACTTGATCTTTTTCATGTTCAGAGTGCGGTTGACATAAACTTTACCCATAATTGCCTTATTATAGATGTTTCACGATAGATGTTCAAACTATCTTGGGGCTAAAGACAGCTCAAGGTTTCATTTTTATGCTCTTTTAATGGGGACAATAAAAGTATCAATTGATCAAGACAATCGGCAATGCGATAGTGGTCGCAAATCCATTGGGGGATATATGAACATTGATTTATGGGAAAATCCTATTGCATTAGATGGAATCGAATTCGTTGAATACACCAGTCCAAATCCGGAACAACTTGAGCAGCTGTTTATTAACCTTGGATTCAAAAAAGTAGGTCAGCACAAAACAAAAGATGTAGGATTATTCCGCCAGGGCGGAGTTAATTTCATCGTTAATAAAGAGCAAAAGTCATTCGCCAAAAATTTTCAAAAACTGCATGGTCCATCTATCTGCGCAATGGGGTGGAGAACAAAACTTCGAGCTGAAGAGGCGGTAAAAAAAGCTTGTCAACGCGGGGCTCGCAAGTATGAGGGCAAAGATGGGGACGCCGGCTATTTCCCTGCGATTTATGGTATCGGCGACATGGTGATTTATTTTATCGACAAGTATGGAAAAAACTCTATTTACGAAGATGACTTCAATTTTATAGGGACAGAAAAAAATAGGGGCTATGGCTTTATTTGTGTAGACCATCTAACCAATAATGTGGGCGTTGGAAAAATGGATGAATGGAAACAATTCTACGAAAAAGTTTTCAACTTCCGAGACGTACGATTCTTTGACATTCGCGGGGAAAAAACGGGACTGGTTTCTAAGGTTATGTCTTCCCCGTGCGGAAAGATCACAATTCCTATTAACGAGCCAACCGATGCGAAATCGCAAATACAGGAATATTTGGACGAATATCATGGCGAGGGCATTCAACATTTAGCGCTCTTAACACAGGATATTGAGCAGACCCTTCGGGAAATGAGAAAATCCGGTATAGAGTTTTTAGACGCACCAGATACTTATTATGAAATGTTGCCAAAGCGAGTCGACCAATTCACTGAAGATCTGGGTGTGCTCCGCGAGCTGAAAGTCCTGGTTGATGGAGATGATCGTGGATATATTTTACAGATTTTCACTAAAAATTTAATTGGTCCCATTTTCTTTGAAATTATCCAACGTAAAAACCATACCGGATTCGGAGAAGGGAACTTTCAAGCTCTCTTCGACGCAATTGAAAGAGACCAAAAAGAGCGAGGCTATCTGTAATGTTTCAAAAATCTCAAGGACAGCACACCACACAGGGACACAAGGGCATTCCTGAAGGGCACTTCGAAGAGGAGCAGGGACGAAGAGGCTTTTTTGGACCGGTCAGTCACCTCATTAAGCCCCAGCCTTCAACGCGTTGGACTCAGATTGATGGTCCCTTGAAACCTCATCTCTATGATTCGGTAAAATTAAAGCAAAGCTCTTTTTGGCAGCGCATGTTTTATAATAGCGACACTTGCATT
>CAUJEF010000159.1 GCA_963169515.1 Bdellovibrionota bacterium | reverse complement strand
TTTATTAAGTCTTTCAGTTCTTTAACATCATCTGCTTTCGAATGTTCATTTAACAGGTAAATTTCTTTGTTTTGAATCCCCAGCCTTTTTAGCAACGTCGAAACCATGCGGTGTTCTTCGCCAATGACAATTTCAGCAGCTTCTAAAATTTCAATCGCCCTTAAGGTAATATCGGAAATATTTCCTATCGGAGTCGAAACTATTGTTAGGCTCATAGCAATCCATCAAAACTAGATAAAATGTTGTCAACAATCGGACTGGATTTTTCCTTCGGGCGAGGTGGATTGAGATTCAAAAAATCAAAAATATTTTTGTCAAGCAAATGACTGCCCTTAATGTTCCCAAGACTTGCAAGAATGGAATTTTTAATGTCTGGAATTTCTTTCTCAAGCTGCAAAAGAAGTTTTTTTATATAGCGTCGTTTGTGATCAACGTGCATGCTTTCACCACACATAAGTGGACATTCGCAACAGACGACAGGAAAATTTTTGGCTTTTGTATAAATCTTGATGTCGGATTCAGAAACATAGACCAAGGGTCGGATTACATGGCAATTTTCTTCATCTGGTTTTAATACAGGTGCCATGGCAGCCAAGGTCCCAATGAAGAATGTATTTAGCAGCAAGGTTTCAATAAAGTCGTCTTGATGATGTCCCAGCGCAATTTTAGTGCAGCCCAGTTTTTTGGCGGCTCCATAGAGGGCCCCCCTGCGCAGTCGTGAGCAGAGCGAACAGGGAACAGAGCCATCTTGAATTTTTTCGTCCACCAGAGAAGCAATGTCAAAAAATTCCATTTTTTGTGTGATGCCGCTTTTATTTATATATTCCTCTATGAGATCTTGGCGAAATCCTTGATAGCCTTGGTCGATGTTGACTGCAATTAATTCAAAGTTTACAGGCGCTCGTTTTTTCAATTCATTTAACACATAAAGGAGAACCCAAGAGTCTTTCCCGCCAGAAACGGCGACGAGTATTTTGTCGCCATTAGAAATCATTCCAAATTCTTGTATGGCCTTACCCGTTTTATGAAAAATTCGTTTTTCTATCTTTTGAACGCTCTTTGCGTCCGGCATAACAAAATTTTTGTCTTCGGGTGAAGGGAGCTGGCTCAGACAGAGTTCTCCCTTTTGTTGCGTGCAGATTTGGGAAGTGAAATTTTTGTTAGTATTGTTGTTGTGCGCACGCTAATGGACACCTTTTCCACCGTCAGAAGGTAGCGTTTTGTAGCTTCAGGTAATGCTGTCCAAATCTTAAGAGAAGCTACTAAACCTAAAACCGCAAAGGGTATCAAGAAGACCGGCCAGTATTGCCAGTTTGCCGTGGTTAGATATCCCAAGCTTATGGATTGCAACCCGCTTCCAAAGTATACGCAAGCGTCCGTCAGCCCAGAGGCCGTAGCCGTGTTCTTCTTACCGCCAAAATCTGCGGCCGCAGTACCGGACATAATCGAATGTACACCGATCACGGCAAAGTTCATTATGACGGCGCAAACTCCGACCGCGACCGGAGAGTTAAATAAAAACAGAGCCATTATAACTGTAGCGAGAATCATGATTATGTTTGAGAGCGCTGCTGCCGGAGCTCGACGCGAATGGAAAAGATGGTCAGAAATGTATCCTGCAGAAAAGCCGCCGAGTATTCCAGAAATAGCTAATAAAATTCCCCAATTATGGGCAAAAAACTCAGCCCCAGCTTGGTGCACATCTTTTGCAAAAACCAAATACCATTGCATGATACCGTTACGCAAAACGCCTGATGTAAATTCAACTAACGCGATCGTTAGCATAATTGGATGGGTTACTATTTTTTTTATCATCTGAGGCATAGTGAGCTCAGGTCCAGAATCATCGGAAGAAGCATCATGTGTATCGAGCTCATCAAAGCCGGCCTGATCCGGAGAATCTTTGATAAAGATTATATCCATCAATGTCCAGAAAATGAGGATCCCTGCTGGAATAAAGAAGATCAGCCAAAGTGCATCTGTGGCCCCTGTATCAATAGCAAACAGGGTTCGAAGGAACTTCTGAAATGGCGTAGGGTCTGTTGTCAATGTTAGTTTTGCGGCAGTTGCAATTGCCTGGCCCCAATCAAACGCAAAGTATGCTCCGAATGAAATGAGTGTACCGAAGATCGCTCCAAAAATTCCACGCTCACGAACGTGAAACCAATAGGCTTTAACTTTGATGATTGAAACTGCGCCGTAGCTTTGGAAAAACATATTTAGTGAATATAGAATCGAAAATATAACAGTCAAATTGGCCGCTAAACGACCATGCAAAAATAGGTATGTCACTACCCCCATGGCTATGTTCATCACACAGGCGCCAACAGCAGCAAAAACGATTCCCCTTTTGCCACCCAATTTATCCACAAGAGGACCATTGAGAAAAAATGACAATGCGTAGGTTGTGGTCCCTGCAGCAAAAATTAAACCAAAGTCTTCTTTGGTCATCATTGAGCCAAGCGCGTTTTTTGAAACAACTAAATTATACCTAGCCATATACAAAAATGCATAGGTCATCCCCAAGGGAAACCAATTCGTAAATCGGCGCCACATAAACCGGCGCGTGTGGTTCATAGGATTGTTTCTGAAATAGATCGTTATAACTGTCGCTAACCCTACAAGTAGAAAAATCAAATCCCCATATTTTAGCATAAATGTACCCTCTTTATTGATAAGCAAGGATCTCGGAAAGGATTAACAACCCGGGGTAATTCTGACAAGAAAAGGTTGAACAAACTGGGTTTTTCTAACATATTCCACATTAACAGTGACGCACGCAGAAATCTTAAAAAACATACTTGATTTTGTGGAAGCCTCTGCAAGGGCGGGACAGGCCCCGTTAGTGTACTTCGACCTTGATTCGACACTTTTTAACGTAAAGCCGCGATTGAAGAAAATTATGCGAGAGTTCGGACATTTAGAGACCACGGCCTCTAAATATCCCAGTGCATCACAGACCCTAAAAGTGGTGGAAGAGATTTCGGAATCCTACCATCTCCACGATCATATGAAGCATTTTGGTTTAGAAAACCAACCTATGGAATTTTATAAAGAGCTTTATAACTATTGGATGGAGAACTTTTTCCACAGTGACTATTTGCTCGAGGACGTTCCTAACGAGGGGGCCGTTGAATATGTAAACGAGCTATATGGCCTCGGGGCGCGGATTGTCTACCTTACTGGCAGAGACAAGCATCGCATGGAAGAAGGTTCTATTCTTAGTCTTAAAAAGTGGAAATTCCCCATGAATGAAACCAACGCTGTATTGGTTTTGAAACCGCATAAAGATCACGACGATGCAGAATTCAAGCGAGACCATTTTAATGCGATTCAAGACCGCCGGCATCCCATTTGGTTTTTTGAAAATGAGCCTCACAATATACATCTGTTGTTGAAAGATTCTCCACACGTAAAAATAGTCTTTTTTGATAGCGTACATTCTGGTAAATCAGAGCCACCGGCTGGCTTACCGGTGGTGACGAACTTTAAGTATAAAAGGTAGTTTTTATGAGAACTCTGGTTACGGCCTTAATGTTTATCCCAAGCCTGGGCTGGGCGTGCTCATGCGCTGATTTTCAATCGACGTTAAAGGGTATCTTGAGCCGCCCCAATGCTGAGAGAGCAGTTGCAATTGTTCAAAATACGAAAAGCTTGAGCCATGGTGTTCGAGCAAAAGTTGTACAAGTTCTCTACGGAAACCTGGTGGAAGCGGAAATTAATATTTGGGGAGACCCGGGTATGCTGTGTCGTGGGCCTCTGAATTCGGGCGTGGACAAAACTTGGATTGCAGTGGTGAACAAGATTACAGATGCCTATGGGGAAGAGGAGGGCGTTGGGGATTTCGAAACCGGAAGCTGCATGAATTCCTTGCTAAATATAGAAGGAGAAAGTGTGGTTGGCCAGATTATGGCGGGTACTACAAAAATGAAATTGCAAGATTTTAAGGCCGCACTCAAATCGCCACAAGACTATTTAGCGCCACAAATTATCTGTCGGGTCGATACCTTGTTTCACAACCAAGACGATCATGTCGATTTCTCAAAGCGTTTTGAAAAAGAAGTTGCTTTGCAGAATAATGCCAATGCAAATTTTAAGCTCGATTTTTTTGTTCGCTCGGATGAGGGTAAAGATTATCCTGGGCATTTCGAGGGAGTTCTAGTACGCGAAAATCCAGAGCAATTATTTTCGCCAGCAAAGGTGAAAGGAGAAATCAGAGTTCCAGGTCTGATTTCATCGCAAATTATTGAGCAAAATACCGGGTGGCCAGTTAGGTTTTATAACGCTTATGACGCCAGCAGTTTTGCGAGCAGCACAATGGCTTGCGTATCAGATGCAAAATTAAAATAAAATGTGAGGCTCTCATGGAAGCGAATAGCTGCGTCAATCCGATATTCGGATATTTTATCGAGAAAAGGAACCTGGAACCTCTACTTTAATTCATCAATAAAAGGTTGCGTACCTGTCGTTTCGACAATATTGATTGCGCGGATCAGATCGGGATCTTTAGTTCGATCTTTTACTTGAAACCATAAATATTGCTGATTTGTATTTAAGTATACGGCTTTCTGAAGTGCAAAGAGGTGAAGGTGAGTAAGCGTCGCCCAGCTTTCGTGAAAATGCTGTCCAATTTGTGGGGTATAATAACCTGGGAAAAGCGCGCTTGCGACAAACAAATGAAGCACGTTGTGAAATATCGAATCAACCAATATCACTTCATTTACCTTGTTTTGCTCTTGAACAAATTCTGTGATTGGGATCATAAGGGGAATTGTAAAGGCCGACAGACTCGGGCACATAAAAAGATAGGCTTTCTTCTCACTGAAAACAAAGTGCTTGCCCGTGAGTTCTGAAGTCTTCATTAGGATATTGGGCCCAATGCGATTCCAAAAAGCTTCAAATTTTGGAAATTTTCGAGCCAGTTCTTTGCCCCAGTCGGGTTTAATTTTCCCTTTACCATACGGACTGCAAAAGTAGCGGTCCACGTTGGGCGCGTATTCGATTATAACTCTGGGATTATTAGAATCTTCTGTTGGCAAGCCTGAAATGAAAAATAGGAAAACGATAAAGCAGCCCACAAAAAAGATTACGCCTGTCTTTATCTCTTCCACCCTTTTTAGCTTAGTATAATTAAAAATTTAATCAGCTAAAAAGTTGTTTATTATTAGAAACTTTAGGAAAGGAACCTGACTTGTCCGGTATTCGGACATTTTTATCAAGAAAAGGAACCTGGAACCTTTAGAAATCTTTGGCATTTACGGCAAGCTTTACATCGGAATAGCCTGCGAGCATAGACGTGTACATCACCTTTTGAAGTATAGAGTAAGCCAAGTCCTTATCGGCTTGCATAAGAATTTTACCGTCAAACTCTAAAGTATCGTTCACTTTAGAGATATCTTTTACCATTTTGGCCTTTGTATCAAGTTCTTTAAAAAGTGCAGCTATAAATAACGGATCATTAGTATCCAAATCTTTTTTCATTAATCCGCCATTTTCGAAATCGATAACTTTTTTCTCTTCTAAAAAAATTCCCTTTTTTGAAACCATCAATTTCACGACATCAATTGGATCAGCATCAACGCTTGAAACCGGCAGGGTCATATCTTGGGTCGGTTGAATGTTGATTGGGCTGGTTGAATAGCTTTTGATAAGAAACACAAGAATGATAACGAACATATCCACCATCGATGTAATTTGAATTTTAAACGACGATGGTAATCTTCGTTCCATGTAACTGCGCATACCTGAGTTATTCACTTTAATCTCCAACTACATTTGCAAATACAACATCAGGAAACAACAAGTCTGTTTGAACTTTTTGACCTGTTTTCGTATCTGTAATCGTCACTTTTTCAACATTGGCTGGCATCCTGCGGACTGAGTCCATTGTCTTAACGATGTCATCGAACACAACTGTTTGTGTGGGAGCAAGCTCCAGCTTAAATACATCCGCATATTGCCTTTTGACTTGAGCTGCCACATTTGTAAGGCCGTCAAAGTCAAGCTGCCCTTGTTTCAATCCCACCTTAAAATCTTTTCGTTGGCCGTTATCAAAAACAGTAAGCTGGAAGCCATCCTGTTTGGAAACTTTTAAATTTACGGATACCCGTGGATGTTGATCCTGACTATTTATCTTTTCTGCCACCACCTGAGGAACAGGCGTTTCGATCATTCGAATTTGTACGAAAGCCACGCTCAATAGCAGCATCGGAATTACGGTGACCATAATATCCAATACGGGTGCTAGATTCAGGTCAAATGTTGGGTCTGATTTACGCGCACGCATTCGTTATTCCTCTATTACGATACCTTTGCTTTTGGCGCTGGCGGTTTAGCAAGCTTGTCTGAATGTAAATTGTTCGGGTAAGCCGCATCGTGTGTAAACGGAACAAAATCACGCTCTCTTAAGAATTGCATCAATTTATGTGAGTGCAGATCAATTTCAGAAAACAAGCGAGATTGTTTTTCATACAAAAATGAGTACAGAAACATAATTGGGATTGCAACCATGAGGCCCATTGCTGTTGCTGTCATTGCAATGGAAATACCTTGAGCAAGAATCGTTTGTTTTTGAGAAACGTCTGCAAAGCTTAGCGCTTTGAATGCGACGATCAAGCCGATCACGGTACCGAATAGACCCATCAGGGTTACCACATTCGATATCATTGATAGATATCCAAGTCGTCGTACCAGCTTTGGCGCAACCTCAGATGCTGCCGTATTTAAAGCTTCGTTCATCGATTTTTCATCTCTATCTGAATGTTGCAATATTTTTTTAACAACGAATGCGAGTGGCTTTCCCTCATTTGCTGTACAGAATGTAATTGCCTCTTCTGTTTTGTCGGCTTCAACAAGCTTCATTACTTGCTTCATAAATTCTTCAGCTGGGATAGAAAAGTCTACATATAGAGCCTTGAATCTGTCTATTACGACAAGTAATCCATATATACCCACTAAACCGATGCAAACATCCGCTACCTTATAATCAACTAAGAAACTTAACAGTGAGTCCATTAGACTTCCTCCTACAAAATGGATCCATCGAGAAGATGACCCATAAATGTTTCTACAAGGGGTTAATCGGTCATAGGACTAGATTACTTAATTGAAACTGAATGGATTTCTTTAACTTTCTTAAGTGTTGATTATTTTCGTGGAAATCTAAAATAAATGTTCAACACATAGTCAGCAATATTAATTTATAAAAAATGAAAAAGTTTTCTACAAAATAAAAAAATAAAAATAATTCTATATTATAGTCGGGAGTATTCGAATTTGTTTTGTTAAGGGACTGTCGCGTTTGGGGTGTGCCACAATGAAACATTTTTTCGTGGTATGTTCGTATATTCCATTTCATCCTTTAAAAAAAATGTCGAACTTTTTAAGACTGTTTTTTTTTGAGCCAAAATTTAATAGAAAGTGTCAAACTGGTTTATAAAAGTCTAGTTAAATCCGGAACTTAGGTCGTTAAAGCCCTTAAGTACGTAAGCCCAATATCCGATTTCAGTATGTGGGGATTTAGTTATCTCGTTATGTACGTGATTTAGGAGAACTTTATGCAGGATAAGTTTTTTGTTCATCGTAACAGTCAAACTATTGGTCCTTTTAGCGTTGAAGAGATTGTTGGCAAAATTCATGAAAATGTAATTTCATTAACAGATTATATTTATTTGGATGACCGCAAGGATTGGGTTGCGCTTATGGAATTTACCCCAATTGCGGACCAAACAAAAAGTAAGAAGCCCGCCCCCCCAAAAGCAAACCCTGTCAACGCTGCAACCAATGGAATCGGTATGGACGCGCAGGAATGGTATGTGTTGAAGTGGGATAACAAGTATGGACCGTTCAGTTATATTGATATCCTTAAGATGTTACAGTCGAAATCAATTTTCGAATTTGATTACATTTGGAAAGCTGATTTTGATACGTGGAAACGTATCGCTGAAGTGGATGTATATCATCACGACAAGATTAAACATCATTACGACAATAACAAAGAGTTGGATACTAAAAATGTATTTTTTCGCCGTCGTCATGAACGGGTGACGTTTAACGGTTCGATTTTAATCCATGACAACAATAATGTTTGGAAGGGTGATGCGATCGAAATCAGTGAGGAAGGCGCGGGAATAGTGATGAACAACGCCGCCGTCGTGCCTGGCCAAAGCATATATTTACACTTTAAGCCGGGGGATTCGGTCCCTCCGTTTAATGCTGTTTGCGAGGTTGTGAGCAAAAACTATATGAAAGATATTAAAAATCCTAGTACGGCTGTTAAATACGGTGTGAAGTTTTTAAAAATTCAACCTGGAACTAAAAAGGCGATCAAAAAATATATTACTGAGAAGGCAGGCTGATTCATGTTGAAACTGGGTTTTCAATTTATTTTAACTTTTGTCATCGGGGTTTCACCAGTATTTGCAGAAAGCCCTGTAAAAAAGGACGACTTTGCAGAGAAAATTCGTGCCTTTGGCAAAAATGGAGAAATTAATGAAAAACGTAGTGCCGTTGCTGAGGTTCTTGTCACTCGAAATGAAAAAAAGGCCTTAGATCAAATCAATATGTTGATCCGAAAATATAAAGGAACATCAATGGAACCCGGCCTTCAATTTAGGAAGGCCGAACTCATTGTGCGCCAGGCAAAATCAGCGCGCTTTTTCGAGTTCACAAATACGAAAGGTGAATTGCTGTCGATGGTTCCTGAAGAGGTCAAAGGGTCCTCTATTAAAAAACTAAAAGATGCTATCCATATTTTTGACGATATAGAGCGCCGATTTCCAAAGTACGAAGAAATGGACCTTGTTTTATTTAACAATGCATTTCTTCGTCAACAAACTGGTGAAAAGCAGGCCCCAAAAGATCTTTATTATAGCCTAATTAAACGCTTCCCGGGTTCAGAGCTTATTCCAGACGCATATCTGTCTGTAGCAGAGATGAATTATGAACAAAAGTTGTGGAAAAAGGCATTGGAAGATTACGAGTCTGTTAAAAAATTTCCAGATGCTCGGGTTTACCCATATGCACTATATAAAGGAGCCTGGACGCGTTACCAGCTGAAAGACACTCGAGCGGCAATGACTGAGCTTGAAGCGGTGATCACAGTTTCCGATCAGAGAGCGGCTCAAAATGTTGAATCTAAATATAATTTAAAAGAAGAAGCTCTGACGGACTTGGTTCTTTTCTATTCAGAAAAGGGTGAGCCGAACCAGGCCTTCCCGTATTTTGTGAAATGGGCTGGTAAGCAAATAGTTGGGAAACTGATATTGCAACTTGCGGCTATTTACGAGCGTCATGGCCAAAATAAAGAGCGCGAATATGTACTAGCAGACTTTATAGATAATATTCCAGAGAATCCACAAGTTCCAAAAGCATATCGAGATCTTATTTTAAATGATATCAATATTAAATCAGATTCTAAGGCCTTTAAGCACGTGGTTGCATTTGAGAACCATTGCCATAAATACTATAAAACAGAACTTCAAGATCGTATAACGGCGGGGCAATCTCAAAAAGAAGACGATTTGCAGGACGAAGAAGATTCTGACATGGATGCAAAACCAAACTGCAACTTCAATTTGTCTAAGATGAGTTATAAATTATCTAAAAAATGGCACGACGAATGGAAGAAAAAAGCGAATAAGGAATTGGCAGAGCGTGTCGATAAAACATATCGCATTTATATTGGTAGCCAAATTGATGTAGAAAAGCGCGAAAAAGTTCGTTTTTCATACGCGGAATTTAATTTTCAACGCCAATATTATAAAACGGCGATTGAACAATACGAACTCGTTTCACAAAATATCAAAGATAAAACGCTGCTTCACGACGCTTGCTATTTTGCGATTGTGAGCTTGGAAAAATATGTTAATGGAAAATGGTCTGATAATGATGAAAACAAATATATACAACTTGCCTCTGTGTATTTAACTAAAAATCCGGGCGGGAAGTTTGTCACAGACGTAAAATTCAAAAAATCGTTTATTGCTTATGAAAAGGCTCGCTATGCCGAAGCACTGCCTGGGTTTAGGGATTTAGGATGGAAGTTTCCAAAAACAGAATTGGGCTTGAAATCGCAGGATCTTTATTTAGACATATTGAATATCCAAAAAGACTATCCGACATTGATGAGCTCCACCAAAGAGTTAATTCAACTAACGGGGGATGAAAAACGTAAAAGTGAATTGAAAAACCTTTATCGTGAGTCGTTCTTTTCTCAGGCCCAAAAGTTTCAAGCGGATAAAAAGTATAGAGATGCTTTGGAAAGTTATGAAAAGTTTGCCATTGAAAATCCGACATCAAAATTGGCGGATCAGGCGTGGTGGAATATTGTTCAAATTCACCTAGTTCAAAAAGACTACAGAAAGGCGTCTGATAAATGTTTTGAACTTTCAAAGAAATTCCCTGGATCCAAATACACGATAGAAGCCCTGAAAAAAGCCGCAGAGCTCTATGAGTTTTTGGCCCAACCGGAACTGGTGGGTGACGTTTTGACTGAGCTTGCAAAATTCGATTCAGCCGACGCAAAGAAATGGAAAAAGCTGAGCGTTGATTTCTATGTTGTCGGTGCACGATATGATAAGGCAAGAAGTGTCATGGTTGGGTTTTTGAATTCCGGCGAAAGCGCAACTTTTGCAGAATACATGAATCGCTATGAGGCTGTTGCGGATAAGTTGGCAATTGATACAAAATCTGCAGCCAAAGCGATGGATGCACACATGAGTACTGCGCAGATTGCTCGCAAACAGCTTGATCGCGTTCGTAAGTTATTTGATTCAAATGATTTTGCGGAAGCTTTTGGAGTTGCGGGTAGAATTCTGAGTTATTCTAAAAAAGAGGTTCCAAACGCGATATTTGCAGAGGCGCGCTACATACAATCCCGGATTTTAGAAAAAGAGCTTGTGAATCAAAAAATGAATTCAAAGGTGGACCGGTTACAAGCGGTAATGGGACTAAAAACTGAGAAGCTGGATAAGGCTCAGCGTGCATACCAAGAAAGCATGAAGTTTGGAGACCCAGACACAACCATAAAAGCATTCCTGGGTCTGGCTCGATGTTATGAAAACTTTGTTTCAGATTTAAAAGGGATTCGCTTTACAGAAAAGGTTGCTGCCGCAGACGAAAAGGCAATTCGGTCTGAATTGGAAAAAATGATTATTCCTTTGGAAGATCGAATCATTGATACCTTAAAAGAAGGGATAGATTTTGCGTTGACTGCAAAAACATTTTCGGGGCAAACGCAACATCTTCGTAACGAATTGAACAGGGTGAATATGAAATTAAATAATGCAGTAGCTTATAAACCTGCCGAGCCGGGCATTTCGGTCGTGCAATAAAGGGACGTATAATGAAACGGGTTTTAATAATTATCACTTTAACATTTATGGGCTGCGCAACTACTGAAAAGTCTGCTACGCGCAAGCCCAGTCAGATTACGACTTCGGCTGAAATTCCAAAGGTCATTGCAACGGATCTTAAAGTTTATCCTTTGGCTTGGGTTGGAAGTTCACAGTGTCCAACAAATGCAATTATCAATAAAACAAGGGACTGGAAAGATCTTGTTAAATTTGCAAATCGTTGCTTGTCTCAAAAAAAATATAAAGAACTTAACATAATTGCTACAAAGTTAGCTGAGGTTGAACCCACCCTTCCGTGGGGCGCATATTATCTGAGTCTAGAAGCTGAGGGAGCAGGTCAGTCCGAGCGCGCGATGTGGATGGTGGATTTGGCGATCAAAAAAGCATCCAATGTTGGAGTGTTGAAATATCAAAAGGGTCGTTTATTGTGGAAAAAAGGTTTTTATAAAGAAAGTGTCCGAGAAATGGAAGACGCTTTAAGGCAAGATCCAGATATTGCAGATGCGCATCTAGTTTTGGGCGAAGCTTATTTGAGCGAACTTAATTTCAAAACTGCGCAAGAACATTATCTTAAAGTTCTTGTAAATTACCCAACGCAGAGGGTGGCTTTGGCCGGAATTATTGACGTTTACATTGAACTAGATCGGGCAGCTCTGGCTTTGCAATATATTCAAACGGCAATTCAGGCCTACCCACGTAGCCTGCATTTTCGTTTGAGAGAAGCATACGTCTACGAAAACTTAACTCAACAAATTGAAGTTGCACTAGCTCGATTTAAAGACATTCGAACCATGGTAATGAAAAAATCGGTCGATGGCCAGGTGCCGTTTGATCTCGAAGCCAAAATAAAAGATTTAGAATCAACTGTTAAGTCATCTAAGAAATTGGCTTCAAAAGGGTAGGGGTTATGAAGAAGATCATTATTATACTCGTTTTAGTTCTTCCGCTGGCGGTAATTGCAGAAGATAAAAGGCCGAAGGTTCAAAAGATGAACTTTGAAGATGAAAGTATCGATGGGAAGGTCCGTCAGCCGGATGGTTCCTACATCGTTCAAAAGCGTGGAATTGATTTTATACCTCTCTACAAACTGAGGGACAATTTTGATGAACAAGTTGAACAAAGCATAGAGTACGTGAAGTAACGGGGTAGCTATGAGCAAAATGGATCTCTACATAAAATATTCAGCCCGAGGAAAGCGCGAGAAAAGTTTTAAACTTACTCCTCAAACGAAGACATTCATTTTTGGAAATTCATATAAAGCACAAGTGGTTTTAAATGGAACTGATGTGAGCCCGCTCCATTCTGCGGTAGAGTGCAGGGATGGAAAGTGGTACCTACTTGATCTTTCAAGCGAGACCGGAACTTGGATCAACGATGAGGTCGTCGCAGAAGAACCTATTGAAAAAAACACCACATTTAGAGTCGGTCAACATATCATAAAATTAGAGCCCAAGCCGGTACACGCCCCACTTTACTATAAAAAGAAATCTGAAAATGGGGGCAAAGATTTCCACGAAGTCGTTGTACGTTGCAAAAAGGGCGTTGTCGATTCGTTGCTATTAGGCAAAAACGAATCTTACACGCGAAACATAAAAGGCAAAGACCATCTTTTTAAACCACCTAAGTCAAGTGATTGGGAAGAAACGCAGGTCGACGGATATACAGTTTTGCAGAGACTTGTAAAGGCTCCAATGGTTCTGGAAAATGGAAAAAATCAATTTAATTTTGAACTTAAAAACTATCACATGATTGGAGCAGGGCTGCTGGCAGTTATTATTCTAATTGTGGCTCTGTTTCCAGGCGCACCTGAAGAGGAAATTGAGAAAAAAGTAGAAATGAATACATATACGAAATTGATTTACGATAAAAATATGATCAAAGAAAAGCGTAAACAGGCAATGACGATCACAAAAGAAAAGTTTAAGGAGCCGCCGAAAGCGGCTGCTGCGGCCTCGCCATCAGTGGACACGCGCAAACAGGCTCGATCTACACCAAAGGTAATTACAAACATCAAGGCCTCGGGTATCCAACAGCTGTTGGGTAAAATCGCAGCTCGCCAAAACGTAACAAATAAAAACTTTTTAACGGCAACGGGTTCAACAGAGTATGACAAAGCTCGTGGTATTGCGGGATCTTCTGGCTCAAAAGTCACAGTGAGCGGAGTTTCTGGCGGTGTTACTGGTGGAACGACAAAGGGTTATCAGCTTGCGGCAATCGGCACAAAAGGGCTTGGTGGTGGTGGCAACATTAATGGCTACGGCACAATTGCAAATGGTGGAATTGGCACAGCAGACGTGGGAGTTGTCGAAGAGGAAGCCGATGTCGGCGGAGGTCTTGACAAAGACGCAGTTGCTGCAGTCATAAAGTCTAATATTGGACAAATTCGCTTTTGCTATGAACGAAAATTAACGGCAAACCCCAATTTGTATGGAAAAGTTTTAGTACA
>CAUJEF010000158.1 GCA_963169515.1 Bdellovibrionota bacterium | reverse complement strand
TACCGATTGCGGAAAATTATGGTATTATATCCAAGATAATTTATCCAGTCAACAACAGAATTAATAGGCCAATCATTTTCACTTGACAAGATTAAAATAGTGTTATTCATTTTTGAATTCATTTACAATATTGATGCACCTTTCTAGTTCATCTGTTGCGTAGATTTGTTTTTTGTGATTTTTTTTGATGTTTATTGCCGGAAATTCATTAAAAATGGAATCGTATAAATAAACACCAATAAGAAGAGATCCTGTGGGTTCAGGATGATTATTTGATCTTAAAAGCATTGTCTCGGGAAAACAAATTTGGGCAAAATCAAATAAATCTCCAACCCGAAAAAGCTTAATACGTTTATTAGAGTTGCAAATAGTTTGAAAAACAGCTTTGTCCTTTTCCAGACTAACCCTACGCAGGCTATCATTCCATAGAATTGAAGAATAATTTTGAAAAATAAAAATAGTTTGCTTTTTAGAAATAGAATTTGCAATTGACTTTGAAATTTCTAAAAAATGAGAATCGCTGGCGCTTCTGCCTTGAAACAATACATAATCGTACTTTTTAAAAATATCGATAAAAAAAGAAAATTGTTTGTTCTCTTTGAACCAATATGGGGATTCAACTTTATAATTTATTATCCTGCAGCCAGGGATCAAATTTTTACAAATATTTTCTGCTATGGAGGCTCCTCCTTCAAAAGTTGCTTTTATTTTAACCTCCTTTCCATTCAACAAGGCGATATTTTGAAACAACCCGAGCATGTCATTATATTCACAAATACTATTTCCGATTACAAGAATTTTAACCTGTTTGCCTTTGGCAATAGGTAGTGTAAGAAAATACAGAAAAAAAAGAAGTAAATAGCGCATTACGTCTAAAAATGAGCCATCAGATAATTGAAAGCCGGGGTGATATGCGAGAAAGAGCGCATTAATTTCCCTTTTTTATCGTACAGATTGCCCCGAGGAAATCCGCTAACATTCAATCTTGAAAAAACCGACTCCGAACAGACGGCATAAATCCCAGGCGGTTTAACTTGATTAAGAACTTCTAGCGCTTGTTCTATATTTCTTTCTGAACTGAGGTGAATAAATAGAATTCTTTTTTTAAAGGTGGTTTCGAAAATTTCAAATTGCGGCATATCTTCTATGCAAGGGCGACAAGAATGCGCCCAAACGGATACATATAGAAAATCATATCCTTTTATAAGGTTTTCAGAAATATGGAGTGTGTCTTTGGTCTGTAAGTTGATGGCGGTGAACGCCGGAAGCGTATCTACCAGGGCAACATCCGCCTCAGCAACGGGCTCAAGCAAGGGTTTCACCAAAATATTGGGCGGAGAAACGAGCGCTTGATAAGATTGTCCTCGAAGATTGAAGGTCATTTGGTCTTTCACCTTTAAAGCGCCACTGATTCCTAATGGCCTATAATAAATAGACAAATACTCCACCCCTTTTTCAAAATGATTTCCATTTTGATTGAGATCAGATAACCTAAAAACCAATCCCGAATCCAATTCCAGGCAGCGGCCTACAATAAAATTGGGAAAATCTTCATCAAGAATAAACGAAATCACAAAAAGACGGTCTTGAGAGCGAACGACGAGCGACAAGCAGAGCACGAAAAATAACAAGGATGGCTTCCTTACCAGACGAAAGGGTTTCATGGAGCTTGGTTTTGGCGTTAAAAGTTGAAGAGGACAAACTACCCTCTCAATTTATTAAAAGGTCTTCTATTGTAGGATTAATTAACAAAAGCTCTCCTTTAGGGGAGAAAAGCAGCGAACACGGAATAGCGTAGCAATTGAAAACCCGCTGAATTTTTTTTAATTCGCTACCAGGGATTAAGCCCTGAGGCCACGGCAGTTCGTCTTCCCCCAGCGCGTTTTCCCAAGCTGGAGCTTTTTCGTCCAGGGAAATTCCAAGTATCTGAATATTTCTTTCCCGGAGCGCTGCATAGCGCTCTTTTAGGGTTTTATTCTTTGCTCTGCAAGGCTTGCACCAACTCGCCCAGAAATCGACCAGGACTTTATCGCCGCTTTGACTCATAAAAAACTCCGAAGTGTTCAGTGTATCTCCTGCTTGGCTGGTAAACGGAAAATGAACCATTTGAGAACCGAGTCTTAGGCGGGACAGGCTTGTCAGATCATTTAACAGATCAATATTCGGAGGATTAAACTTGGAAACCAAGTGTATAATACTATCGGTGTAAATAGGAGAAACAAATGTTATTCTCCTCAAATTGAGGACATGGTAATTCAAAAACCGGACAGCCAAAATGGTGTCCTTACTCAACATGGAAGTAAACTCATTAAAACACCAATTTTCATATTTCTCCTTTACCGAAATAAAAGCGGAGTCGCCGGAACTTCTACTCGCACAATTTTCAACATTTTTAATCAAAGAATCCTGAATAGATACAGCTACTCGCCAGATGGAATCCAGCTTGCTTCCTTCAACAAGAAATTCACGTCCTCCCCCAAATAGTATCTTTACAGGCCTGTTCTTGTCTTTAAAAAACAGAAGGCGTGATTTGGATTTTTTGGTATCCAGCTGCAACAACGATCGATCGGTGGTTATGTTAAAGCAGCCAAATGCATCTTTGTCAATGCGGATACTATCAAGGAGTTTACCTTTGATTGTTAAATAAAATGTTTCAACTTCTTTAGCCTTATTTACAATCTGAATCTCGCAGATCGCTGAGCTGTCTGAGACGAAATCCAAGTTGTCCAAACAAAGGTTGTTTTTGCAATTATTAAAAGCAGAAATGGTTTCACTACACCTGCTACGGATAGGTCTCAAAACATCACCCCCCTGTTCTTTCGTCAAAAGAAAGAAACAAAAACCACTAATGATGGGAATAAGGACGTTTACAGGCATTGTGAAAGGGTTATGACTGTGAAATACTGAGGAACCTATTCCAAAGAACACCTTACTGAACATTGTAGAAATATGCTGTCCAGCCCCTATTGTAACGGCCAAATTTATTTGGCCCCGTGTGCTGTTTTCCCCATGCTTCCGCCAAATAAATTTGGCGGTTACAGACGCTAAGCCCAAAAATGTCCTGCGGTATGGGCATAGTCTGCCAACCGGCAGCCCCCTACATCCCCAGCAAAATCACCTCTTTCCCATCCACCTCGTGTACTTCCCTGCGGATGCGCGTCTCCCAGGGCAGCTCTTCCGACGTTTTTTTCTCGAACAGGATCAGGTAGCCTTGCTTTTGGCCGAGTTTGTCC
>CAUJEF010000157.1 GCA_963169515.1 Bdellovibrionota bacterium | reverse complement strand
CTTCTGTAAGAAAGCAAGCCCCTCAAGGTAATAAATTTCCTTTGACCGATTTCTCGGTCTAAATCGACGCCTGAGGCTTGCTCCCCGGTCGTCGTATCTAGGTAGTTCTCGTCGTTTGGAATACTGCATGGAAATTTTCTTAATGAACCCTTCCATTGTTTAAACCGGATTTATGCAAATAGCGCATTCATTCTTCTGTTTGGGCCTCTCTAGCGGCCATAACAATGTTGGATTAAAAACGCGAGCGTGCCAGTCTCTAAATGGACGTGTTTTATCGTTAAACCGTCAAGCAGACATTGGGCCTCATCCCGCACCTTGAAGTCCATCCGAAGTCGTCCTTTCCAATCAAAAATCAATTTACTTTTTCGGCTTTAGGTCAGCATGAAAAAGGAATCAACTTCTGCATCACTTCCATGTGGTATTCGAACGTCCAAGGGCTATTAGCTATAAACTTGGTTCATAAAATTCTTTTTGTAACTTCTTTCGCTCCTTTAAATATTCACCATAATTCTCATTGTACTTATCGTTATTTTTTAAAAGGCAGAGTGAGATTGAAGCAATCTGCCTGGCTAAATTCAGTTTTGCGTCCTTGTGATCAACACCCTTGGCCCTAAGGGCGTCGTACCTGTCCCTTAACTCACCACCCAGCCGCATCACATTCTCCGCCGCTCCGATGAACACATTACGAAGCTCTCGTCTGCCAAAAAACCGCTTATTCCCATAGATCTTTCCACCGGATACCTGAATATGACGAACCAACATGCAGTAACCCCAAAATTTGTGTTTATTTTCAAACCTTGCTGGCTGGCAAACAATCGCAGCAATAATGTTGGCCCTGATAATACTGATTCCTGGGATCGTCATCAGATTGCGAATCGGACGATACTTCTTTCGATTCCTCTCGAAAACCTCTTTATATTTTTCCTTTTCGTTTTCAAGAAATTCAATTTGATTAAATAATTTGTCCGCAACAAATCGAGCTGATTGGTTTTTTAACTCCTTCACTCGAGACTGATTTTTATAAAAACTGTTCTCATCTGTTTGAATGGCTTCGGCTCGAAAAACGGCCTTGAGCCGATTTTTAAAGCGAATAATTTCCTCAACAATATCCAAGTATCCACTCACGGTCGTGCGGATCTCCATCCAATGGCTCGTATCATGAAAAACCGGCTGTAAGTGATTTGTTCGAAGCTCTTGTGCTAAATGGAGTGCGTCTCTGAAGTCAGTTTTAGCTCCCTGTTTTTTTGCCACATACGTAGGGTTACAAATTAATAAATTGTCCACCTTGTCTTTGAGTTGCAAATACAGCCACTGAGAAATCGTGGACTCTTCAAATGTCATATGACGTTCACCATGAATTTGGTTAATCACGTGAACTAGACTTTGTTCTGAGGTCTTAACGGTCTGGCGAAGTACGCACTGTCCATTTTCATCGACCACGGCAAATGTTGATGTTGTACTGTGAGCATCAAGACCAATATAATATTTCATAAGCAGCATCCTCCTTTGGGGATTTGAAATGTTGGTGAACATTTCAGTTTACATCCACTCCCGAAAGGGTCTGACACGGCTTAAGTACAAATTTACTTCAGCCAGAGGTCCATTTGTGGATGAACTCCTTAGGGGATGCTCGCTTTCTTACATTGTCTCTATGACCTCGAGTCCCTCGGGAAGCCTCTTTCCCCTTTGCTGTGTGGCTGCATCCACCGGAACACGAGCCTGGCCCTGAACACCCAGCAGCAAAATCGTTAACATCAGAATGGTTTTCATAGTCCTCCCAATTGAATCTTAATTGCTATTGTAGCCAACTATAAAAGCGTTAGCTTGACAGGCCCGATACCCGACAAATTCCTTACTCAAAACATCCACGAACTCCACCCCTACGCTGTGGCAATCAATATAGCCCAAAGTGCGGCAAGTTCTCAGCGTACGTTGAATGGCACAGTTTTCTGCCCAACGTCCACCGTAGGAGGACTCATCACAGCGTTGATAGGTTGTCAGTGGCGCCGCGTAAGTGCAGGCGTCACTCAAGACCACACGCTCATAGACTTTGGCTTGCAACTGTAAACCCCCAAATAATCCGATTACCACTAATAATTTGAACACCATTTTGTAAACTCCTTTCAACCGCAGCAAGCGGGTTAGGAAGCCTAAATACAAACCGAGGATCCTTCCAGGCAATGGCTTTTTAAACAAAGTGTTTACTTTTGTAAACAGCTTTCCAGTGCGGCCTTAGAGGCAGCGACCCAGCTGACCTGGGAGGGCTGCTGAAGGGATTGCCAATGAATTATAAATCGATAGCCCGGACCCAAATTCAAGTATCCAAGAAATCTAGCCCTGCTCTTATCCGTTGCATTAGGGGCCTGATCGCTCTATTTTTTGACCATCCAAAATCACCCAGTCTACCGGCCCGAAATTGACGGGCTTCGGGCAATTGCCGTCCTCGCGGTCGTTGTTTTTCATTACTCAGCCCAACTGATGCCCAATGGTTTTCTGGGCGTGGACATTTTTTTTATTATTTCTGGATTTGTTGTAACCTCTTCTTTGCTCAGTACAAATTCCCCTACCCTGAAGGATTTTTTGATGAACTTCTACGCCAAACGCATGAAGCGCCTCCTCCCTGCCCTCTTGCTCGTTGGGACCGTCACAGTGATCTCGGGCATGCTCTTTATCTCACCAGATGGCGGATTCTCCCTAATGAGCATGAGGACCTGTGTGAGCTCCTTTCTTGGCCTTTCAAACATCTATCTCTTTTTGCGATCACAGGATTATTTTGCTGCTGATGCTGACCTAAACCTCTGCACCCACACCTGGTCTCTTGGGGTGGAGGAACAGTTCTACTTCCTTTTTCCAATTCTCGTCTGGCTAAGCTACTTCTTGGTGGTGAAGAAAAAAAGCAATGGAAAGAGTGTGCTGTTGCTAACTTTGTCAGTTCTCAGCGGACTCTCGTTGGCCTTGTATATTTATTTGTCGATCAAAGATACAAATGCTGCCTTCTTCCTTATGCCCGCTAGATTTTGGCAACTGGGAAGCGGAGCTCTCGTCTATCTTTTGATACAAAAAAGATCTAAAGAAGCTAGCTCGCATCAAGCTCTGTTCTGTGGAATTTTACTAATCCTCCTATTTGCGCTTTTGTCCAGAAAGTTTCCGGTTTTGCCATCCACTCTTGCCGTCAGCTCTATCACTGCCCTTTTCATCTACCTCTTGCCAAAAGCTCCTAACATTTCAAAAATCTTAGCGAGCAAGCCCTTGGTGACCATCGGGCTCTTGTCCTATTCCATCTACCTCTGGCATTGGCCCGTGCTTGCAATCAGCCGTTGGACCATTGGATTGACTGCAATGACGGCTCCGTTCCTACTGTTTGCTACAGTTTTGCTTTCTTGGCTTTCCTATCGCTACCTTGAGACAAAAGTTCGATACAAAAACTGGTCCCTGACCCCCGCGAAGCAGGTAATTTATGG
>CAUJEF010000156.1 GCA_963169515.1 Bdellovibrionota bacterium | reverse complement strand
GGCGTACACTAAGGCGACAACGATCAATCCCACAGCACCGCTAGCCTGGAATAACATCTGCGCGTAATTGAACGGAATGCATCGTTATGGCGAAGCGCTTTCCAATTGTGAAAAGGCCACTCAGGCTGATCCGAATTTTTTATTAGCCAAAAACAACTTAGCATTTACAAAAAACAAAGTGGCAGAGACCAAGGTAGCGCTGGCGAAGAAAAAATCAGACCTTATGTCGAACGATAAGAAAACAGGTGAGCAAATATTAAACCTCGGGATGGAATTTTATAACTTAAAAGATTTTGATTCTGCCAACGGGCTGTGGAAGTTGATCAAAAAAAACGAAGCGACTTATCCACGCGCACAAAATAATTTAGCAAGCGTTTACATCATTAGGGGACAACTGGATTTAGCTGATCATGCGATTAAAGAGGCCCTTAGCCGAGAGCCAGACAATCAGTTATTTAAAAATAATAAAAATTGGCTAGAACAGAAACGTAAGGAAACAAAGTAAAAGTTCGAGCCCTAGTCGAGATTTCTTCTGATTCCATCAAATCTGCCGGGGGCAAGAATTCTGTCCGGATCAAGGGTTAGCTTTAGCTTTGCAACCGTTTCCCAAAAAGAATCTTTTTCGTTTACGACAAGGTCGATGTTGTTAATATCTAGGCGATAGGGAATATAGCCCTGGCGTATAAAACATTCATTCATTTCTCGTATGCAAGCCTGTGCTCGTTTCACGGCTAATTGATCTGAGCGGGGATAATCGATACTCATCACTACTTCGATAAAGCGTGCTGTGGCAGCGTTAAGTGTTACAGCGGGATTGAACGCGAATTTTTTGCCGATCTCGTTGATTAAGGTTAATATGCAAGACACATCGGTACTTGTGAGGGGAACGATTGGAACGGAATAAAGAAACCCACCAGGACCAAGATCTGGTTCAAGTGTATTATACTTTTCAATGTCCGAAGTGACGGGCCATAAAATGCTGGTAAGAGTTGCGTTGGTTGGTAGACCTTTGGTTAAGCCGCGAAGGGGTTTGGTCGCTCTAAGAATCGCAAGTTTCCGCCGTGCAAAACTTAGCGCCTTGCTCAAATTCAGAATCTTTTCTGCTAAAGCCTCTTTTCCTTCTGTCATAAAAAGTAGAGGGCCAAATTTTCTTAATTCTTTCTTTAAATATTTTTGTGAAGCCTGCACATTTTCCTTGGTTCCGAAGGTACTGCCAACAGCCCACCATGCTCCGCTCATTTCGTTTGCGAGCAAATGTTCAATCGAAATTCGGTCGCTTGGCAGATCTAAAAGAATGGCCTCGTTTTTGATAAGTGGTGCTATTGCTGGCACAAATCTTTCGCGATTGAAAACGTGTGTAATGCAGCGTAAAACACTTTGTTCCATGAGTTTGCGCAAGGCATCCATCACCTGAGGAACCATGGCTTCCTTCTCAATGGCCAACGTAAAAGACATACGAGCTTCTGGGATGGGCATTAAGTGTATTGTTGCGGCAGTTACAACACCGAATCCCGATTGAAAAAAAAGGCCCTCAAGAGACGGCCCTATTCCATATTTATAAATATGGTTTGCCTTTGCGCTATCATAGTGTCCATAGCCTGTTCGGATGAGCTCGCCTGAGGGCAAAACAACTTCAAGTTCTGCAACCGATTCGGCGCGAAGAGAATTGTAAGCAATGCCGCGCTCTAAAATATTGCCAACCAAACTTGTGTCGCGCCCAGATCCGGTTACATCAAGATAGAAACGAGAATTTTGATTTTTTAAAACGTCGGCGAGCTGCCCTTGAGTAATGCCAGGCTCTACCACTGCGTAACCAAGCTCATGGTTAATTTCGCGAATCTTTAGCATCCGAGAAAGGTCTAAAATAACTGTCCTACTGGACACTGGTAGCTTAGAACCGAGCCCCCAGTTTTTTCCGCGGCTGATTGGTGATACTGGAATTTTATGAACACAGGCTAAGCGCATGATCTCTTGTACGTCTTGAACCGAGCTGGGGAGTAGCACAGCGGGAATAGTTCTGACATAGTCAGAAATGTTAGCTTCATAAGGGGAAACGTCTTGCCCTTGCAGAACGCCATTTGGGCCAAGCTTGTTTTTGACGTTTTCAATAAATTTTAAAAAATTGTTTGTTTGCTCTGCCATGGCCAAGGATATCTGTGGTTGAAGTGTTAAGGTGATGATCTAGATCATAAGCGCTGCCTCGCGTGGAACTTCCATATCAGCGAGTTCCGCGGAGCGCACGAATTTTCGATTCGTGCCCAAATATCCATATAAGATCCCCGGGTTCCAAAATCTCTGTGCTTTCGGGGTTCAGAATCCTGTTCCCATCCCTTTCGATCCCGACAATGAGCCCGCCAAAATGTTCTCCGAACCCTATTTCGCGAATAGTTTTTTTTGCGTAAGGGGATTCGTGTTCAATATTCAAAGATACAAGGGAGTAAAGTTCATCGTGGGGCAAAGGACTGTGATTTTTTTGGGGGCTAACCAGATCCTGAGCCGCAGCAATTTGTTCCTCTGTGGCGATGAGAAATAGTTCGTCCCCTGGCAAGAGTCGCTCAGATCTTCCTGGGGCAAAAATCCTGCGGCTTCCTCGGTCTATCATGCCAATTGTTGCGCCCGTCTCAGTTCTGAATTTACATTCTTCAAGGGACTGACCGGCAATTCGAGAGTCTGCACTTAAGACAATCTGGGCGAGGGTTGCATCCCAAGGAGCAAGCTGGGGCAGTTTTGCCAGCGATTCCATTTCTGAAATTTCTTTGGCATTCAAATTTGAGAGAAATCTATTCTCAATGACTGAATAGAAACGCCCTATCTTTGCTCTGAAAATGAAAATAAGGATTGGGGTTATGATTAAAATGATTAATGGGAAAAGCGTAGATTTTGCGAACTGACTAATGATGACCTCAATAAGTACTAGGCCAACTATCGCTCGAATCACTGCTACGCCAATTTGAAGTCTGCGTAGACGCAGAACGGACTCGACTTCTTTGCTTGCTATTTTTTTGGGGGCTTTAAAGGCTACTGCCACAAGAAAAGGCGAACAGGCAACTAGCGTTAAAACGCAAGATACGAACCTCACTGTGGATGTATCGCCGAAGGTTGAGAGTATCAATGGCAATCCCCACGTAGACACCGAAAGGCTAACGGCTAATGCGGCTACCGAGTTTAACAGGACCCCCAGACCATATGTTCTGTATAGAAGGCCAAGGGCACTACTCCCTTTGCTGTTTGATGACATTGCTTGCTCATACTGGTTTAAACTATCAAGGAGTGTCTGAGGTAGACGCCTTTCAATCCAGGAGTACATCGAATCTGAATAACGGATCATGTATGGTGTTGTAAATGTTGTCACCGCTGAAACAGCAATGATGATAGGGTACAAAAAATCACTCACAACATTCAAGCTCACACCGAGAGTTGCAATAATAAATGAGAATTCGCCGATCTGGGCTAAGCTCATCCCGGCTTGTGTTGAATGTTTAAGACTTCTTCCTGATATGACGGCCCCAAAACCAGAACCCATCAGTTTTCCCACAATGGTAATTATTGTGATTAGGATCACAACCATAAAATGTTCTCGCAAAATGGATGGGTCAATCATCATTCCAACGGAAACAAAGAATATCGCTGCAAAAAGATCTTTGACAGAAATCAAAAGGTGCTCAATTCTTTCTCCCTCTTTGGTTTCCGCCAGAATAGAGCCCATAATGAACGCCCCTAAAGCCGCTGAAAAGTTGGCTTTGGTTGCCAGCACGACCATCAAAAAACACAAGGCGATTGACACAATCAACATGATTTCATCATTAAGCTGACGTCGTATGCGTTGGAACACAGTAGGCAAGAAATAAATGCCAATTAGAAACCAAACCAGCAGAAAAAATACGAGCCGAGCAGATAAATACGCGAGATTAGAACCTGAAAATGATCCTGGAACGCTAATCGCTGACAAGACTACCATCAGAAGAATTGCCATCAAGTCTTCGACGATCAAAATACCAAACACAAGGCTAGCAAAGGCTGTGCTTTTCAGTCTAGCTTCGTCAAAAGCTCGAATTATAATCGTGGTTGACGACATGGAAAGGATGGCTCCCAAAAAAATGCTATCCATAGTCGTCCATCCAAGGGCTTGACCAAATAGGTAACCAACAGCACTCATCGTGATGATTTCAAAAGTGGCTGCGATAAAGGCGCTTTTCCCCACTTTAGCAAGTTTTTTGAAACTGAATTCTAGTCCCAATCCAAAAAGAAGAAATATTACGCCTATCTCAGCCCAGAGCTTAACACCATCGCTGTCGGCAACGGTGGGCCATAGTGGAAAGTGAGGGCCGACAACAAATCCTGCGATCAGATAACCAAGAACCACGGGCTGACGAAGTTTGTTGAAAATTAGTGTGCTAATAGCGGCGGCCCCGAGAATAAGGGTTAGATCAATTATCATTTGTGGCAAGTGATTCATAAATGTGATCCTAGCGCGGTTGAAGTGTTGGGCCGTTCAAAAATTCTTGGATAAGTCCTATTACAAACTCAGGAACTCGAGATTCTTTTTGCGTCGCGGACGCTTCCCCTATGTAATCGCCGTGACCAAAAGGCAATATCATCAAGCGCGCATTCGGGATGAGCTTTGAAAGCTCAACTGCGTGTTCTGGTTTTGCAATGTCGCGGTCTCCGCTGATAACCAAAGTTTCGGCTTTGATAGATTTAATCTCTCTATCGTTTATATCCTTAAAATTATTCATACGTTCTTGGTCTTTGTCATGCATCACTTTGAGCTTGTCAGGATCAGGGTTCACCTTCAAAAATGCGTCTTTAAGCGGCTGAGGCATTTGGGAAAGATTGGATTTTCTTATGAACTCCCAAAGCTCGGGTGGGGCCGCCGATCGCTTTGTCAGCGATGAGGCGAAGACGAGCTTCCGGACCCTCTCAGGAAACTTCATTGCCACATACATGCCAACGCTGGCCCCATTGCTGAAGCCAAAAATATCGGCCTGTTTGATTTTTAGGTAATCCATCAGTGCTGCTACGTCATCGGCAGAGGTGTTAAATTGAATCGGTTTATTTCGGTCAGAGGTTCTACCATGCGCTTGTTCTTCGACGCCGATAACTTTGCGGCTTTTTGCAAGGATTGGAATCACCTTTCCAAAGGTTGATTCGATTGTCGATCCTCCCCCGTGAAGCAGAATAAGAGGGACACCGCTGTCTTCCCCATAAACCTCATAGTACATTTTGATTCCATTAACGGGCGCGTACCCGTTTTTGCTCAGGGTCGTGCAGCCAGCGGTGAACAGGAGCAACAGTATTGTCAATGTTATGTTTTTTAAATTTCTTCGCACGTAGTTTGTCTTTTCATGTACAGGCGCCTCTGTATCAAAACGCGTAATCTTGAGACTATATCAACGATTTTTCAATGTCCACAAGCCCCGCGATTTTTTGGTTTCGGGAGCGCGTGTTAATTGAAAATCTATTGATCGATGATGAAGGTGCGTGGCTCAGACCAGGTGGAATTGTTTCCATTTTCTCCGATGGCACGTACTCGCCAGAAAATAGTTCCTGGTGAGAGCGGCTGATCAAATATGTGTTGGTTGTGAGTTATCGTGATCTCATAGATTGTTTGCTTGAAATCTTTTGTCATGGAAAATTCGATTTGATAGTTTTTGGCTCCATCTATTTTGGACCAATTGAAAACGATCGGCGTGACAATGGTGCCTTGATTGGGAATGCTAATTTTATCAATAGGCGAACTTAATCGGGGGACGAGTAGCTTTTCAATTGTAACTGGAGCAACCGAAGCGACGGATCGCTCAATAATAGGCTGCGCGACGGGTTTTGGTGCAGCGGGCTTATGGGCAATCGGTTTTGACGAAGCAAGTTTTTGTATCGTTGATTTCTTCGCAACAGGTTTTTGAACAATCTGTTTTGAGCGGGGCGATCTGGCGGTATGCTTTTGCCTTTTCTGTGAAGCAGTTTTTTTCTTACGCACTTGAACTTTATTTTCGACAAGGTCTTCTTTGGCTGGAGTAGGGGCTGCGACCTGTTCTGGTTCCGCTGGTGATTCGGGAGCGGCCTCCGATGCAATTTGCTCTTGCTCTTCTGGCGGTTCCGGAACGACTAGGGTATTTTTTTCCATTTGTGCGTATTTAACTAATCCTATGAAAGCGACAAATACTAATCCGATTGTAATGTAGGCCACTTTATTATTTGATTTTTTTAAGGGAGGTTCTCCACGTGTGTTTGCAGTGGGGAATTGGGCGCGTAGTGTTTCAACGTACTGAAGAAAATCGTCCATAATGTCTTGAACAGACTCGTATCGATCTTGGGGCTCGCGTTGGCACATTTTTAAGATTATTTTTTGCAATTGGGACGGGACAAGAAGGCGGTTGGTGAACGAAAAGCTGACGTCGTGTTCTTTAGTTTTTTTCGAGATCTCTTTTTCTGAGGAGCCATCGTGAGGCTTATCGTAAGTCAGAATTTCATAGAGCAGAACGCCTAAGTTCCAAATATCCGATTGGAACGTCGGACGCTCTCCGCGAAGAACTTCGGGTGGAATATAGTGTGTGGAACCAATAACTTTTTTGTTCTTATTATCTTTTTTGCTATCCAGATTAGTTTCGGCGATACCAAAATCCACGATTTTGATGTTGTTTTCTTTTGTGACCAAAATGTTCCTTGGCTTCAAATCACGATGAATAATATTTTTATCATGAAAAGCTTTAGTTCCTCTAAGAATTTTTTCAAAAAAGCGGAGTATCTGTGTTTTATCAATTTCTTTTTTATTGATGAGTGTTTGTAATGAGACACCTTCTACATATTCCATAACGATGTAATGCATACCTTGTGCAAAGCCGAGGCGATAAATGGTGACGACATTAGGATGATTGAGTTTGGCTAACGCTCGTCCTTCCTTAATAAACAGATCAATGATCTCATTTGTTACATCGGGAATAGTTTTCCCGTCCGTATTATCTTGGCCGTCAATTGCGATAATTTTTAGGGCCACTTTGCGGTGAAGTAAGTCTTCGTAGGCTTCGTAAACCTCGCCCATTCCGCCTTTATCAATCAGGCGGACAATGTGGAAAGTGTCGAATTGCGAACCATTAGCTAGTCTTTGGGCCATGAAAAACTTCAATCTCCTACGCTAGCGAATCGGTTAATTATTTTTATTAGTAAAGGGTCTAAAGTCGCGTTACTGTTTGGCCGCTTTGGTGTAGCCTACAGTAAGCGGAAATAATATAAATTTATGCAGCGAAAACTGATTATTTTCACCTTGATTTGCATTGCTTGCGTACTCGGTACGGGTCTAGCTCGCGCGCAGACGATTAAAAGCATATGGTATAAACCAACGCTTGAAGCGTCCCCCACCACAGGATGTTCCATCGTGCATTTGTATGGTAAAACAAAGCCGGGAACTCCCGTATTTGTCGACGTTGATAATATTGAGATTATTCGTCAAGTGGATCCAAATTTGAAATTTAAGCCTCGTCCGATATTGTCGTCTGTAAAAAGCGATCAGGTTGGGAATTTCGAACTTGTTTTAGAGTTACCAAACGGTCTTGTCCAATTGCCGATCATTTTTGACAAATATCTTAATACCTCTGGCGAACCCCTACTGCTGACTCTTGGCGTTTCAGAACAGAATGTACAAATGAATGTTAAAATTTCTGAGCGTCCCGTTAAAAAGAAAATAAAAAAATTTAGACCCAAGTACGAAGTGGGTGTGGGGCTCGGTTTCGTTTCAATCAATGAAACTTCAAGCGCAAATGGATTTAGCGAACGCAAACTTTCTGACAGCAGCTTTTTAAATCCACGAATCACGGCTTCAAATATAAACCGCAACTGGTGGTTTAAGTTTGCGCTCGAATTGGAATCGCTCCAACAAAGCTTGGCACAAATACAGGTGGAGGCACGATACCGTCTAATTAATTCCAGTCGACATTTTTGGCTGATAGGTGGGCTGAGTCAGCAATCAATACCCCTTGTAACGGTCGATGGCGCTAATAATATGCAGCTTGTAAAAATATCAGCCCTTAGATATGTTGCAGGTGCAGCTTATTTTTACGAAATGAAAAAATGGAAAGCTCTTGCTTCAGCTACTTTTAATTATCCATTTTATGTAAATTTGGATTCTGGTGCGCTCAGTTACACCCCCAAATATGATTTCAACCTTTACTCTGAAATAAAGTACCGCTACAGCAAAACTTGGTTTTACGGAATGAGCCTGGCCTATGAACTAAATTCCTTTGGTTATGACCTGCGCAATTCACAAAAAAATATAAATTACACTAATGCAACCGCCACAGCTGGGATATTGAGGGCAATTTTAACTGTTGATTATGCTTTTTAGCTCAAATCACACTCGAGCAGTTGACATTTGAATTTGTAGATTATGGCGGTGGGGTTGGCCCTGGCCGAATGTTTATTCTCACTGTAAATGCAGGTCCATCGCCCGCTGAATTTGACGGGGTCACCGTATATGTTATCGCAGGCGGAGGATATTCTGGAGTACCGCTAATAGTTCCTGTAGCAGTGTCAAAGGAAAGGCCAATCGTGAGCGTCATATCTATCGAAAATGCAGTCGGTGCGCTCCCGCTGCTGCAACTGACTGTGTTGGGGGTGATTGGCACACCTACTGTATAAAATACGGGGGTAACACTGTATGTGCAACCACTTGGCACGGTGACTCCGGTTCCAACAGTGATGTTTACGATGGCCGCGGAGCTTCCGCCTGTATTAGTAGCGGTAACCGTGTAATTGGTGGCTGACGTGGCAACGGTTGGCGTGCCTGTGATAGTGCCTGTTGTGGTATTTAAACTTAAACCTGATGGTAGCGTTGGTGATACGGAATAACTTACGACAGGGCCGCCACTGCAAGTGATCGGGTTTTGGGTGATGGCGGTGTTCACCGTGTAGCTTGCTGTTGGCGTATTATAAGAACACGCACTTGGTGCAATATCATTTACGGTGATTGTTACAATAAAAGCAGCGCCGCTACCGGCCGAGTTTGACGGGGTCACGCTGTAGGCCGTTGCTGTCCTTATCGCGGTCGGTGTTCCGCTAATCACACCTGTTGTATTGTTGAAAGAAAGACCTGTAGGAAGTGTGCCCACCAACGAATACGCGGTTGGTGTAGTTCCACCAGTGCAGCTGACCGTGTTGGCAGGGATTGCGGTGCCTTTCGTGTAGATTGGCGAAGGCGAATTATAAGAGCAGCCGGTTGGTACGGTTACTCCAGATACAACGTCGATTGTGACTGTGAACGTAGCTCCTGTTCCGGCCGAGTTCGATGGGGTCACACTGTAAGATGTCGTTGCTTTTGCGGCCGTCGGTGTTCCACTGATTGTTCCAGTCGCGCTATTAAAAGAAAGCCCCGCGGGAAGAATTCCTAGCAGAGAAAATGTAGTCGGGGCGCTTCCACCGCTGCAGCTTACAGTGTTGGGGGTGATGTTCACGCCAGTGGTATATGTTGGTGAAGAGGTTCCATATGCGCAATTGGAAGGTACCGACGGTGCAATTGTAATGAACTGACCCCAGCAGCTGATCGTGCCTTGAGAAGTGAGTGCACACGTGTGAGCGCTGCCAGCTGATATTTGTTGAACATTTGAAAGGCCCGGAGCGGCAAGTTGTCCGTTCGCATTGCGCCCCCAGCAGGTCACTGTGTTTTGAGAAGTGAGCGCACAGGCGTGAGAAGTGCCTGCGGCAATTTGTGTAATGCCTGTCGCGCTTTGTACCGTCACTGGTACATTTGAGTTTTGTACCGAACCATTACCGAGTTCCATGTCACCATTGTAGCCCCAGCACATGACCGTGTCTTGTGAGGTGATGGCACAGGTGTGGGAACTGCCAGCTATTATTTGTTTAATTCCCAATAGATTTTGTGTTGAGACTGGCACGCTTGAGCCGCTAAATGTTCCGTTGCCAAGCTGGCCGGAATAATTGCTTCCCCAACATTTAACTGTGCCCTGCGAGGTGAGCGCACACGTATGCGAGGCGCCCACAGTGATTTGCATGACTGCTGTTAGATTTTGAACTGCGACGGGCGAGTTTGAATTGTTGAATGTCCCATTGCCAAGCTGGCCAGAACTGTTGTCTCCCCAGCAGGCAACCGTATTTTGGGATGTGATTGCACAAGCGTGGGGGCCACTGACTGCGATTTGCCTTGCCCCTGCGAGACCCTGAACGGCGACTGGCAAGCTTGAGTTATTGAGCGCTCCCCAACATAGAACATTTCCATTAATATTGAGGGCGCAGTTGGAAGATCCGGAACTTGAAATTTCGACAATACCCGAAAGATTTCGAGCTGCGATGGGTATGCTGGAGCTGTTGAGTGTGCCATTGCCAAGTTGGCCAAAATTGTTATTCCCCCAGCATTTGACATTGCCATCGGAAGAAAGAACGCAGTCATGGCCGTCGCCGCTCGATATTTGTGTAAAAAGGTTGTCCGTTATTGTTGGGATTACGGGGCTACTGCTACCCGAATCACTACCTGCCTTCAGTGTAGGAGCGCAGTTTTGATAACCCACTACGAGTGAGGTTAAGAGCCCGCAAATCGCCAGATATGTACTTACTTTTTTCAAAGACATATTCTTGTTTATCGGCATTTCTGGAGATGACTCACAATAAGATTAAGAAATATTTTTTAGATGTACCAAGATGAGACAATTTTTCATAAAACTGCAATATGGCAAGCATTTAAGCCAAAGGTGGACTGTTATTCTCCAGAAAAAGTAACCTTAAATACATGAAACTATATGGCTATTTAATTGTGTATACAATAAATACACAATTTGGTATTATGGGTTTAGTTAGATGGCTAGGAGTTTTATATGTCTACTGCAAGAAAGAAAAAAAATGAAAGCTCAAAGGATGACGTTATCCACATTAGGTCTACTCCTTCAGATAAGATGCTTATAGAAAAAGCGGCTGATGCTGTAGGTTTGACCATTAGTTCTTTCATGCTACAAAACTCTATTAAGGCAGCTCGTAGAGAACTAGCAGAAGTTGAGAAAATTTCTCTTACAAAAAGGGATGCTGAGTTATTTCTGTCAGCTCTTACAAATCCTCAAGCTCCAAATGCACCACTGAAAGCGGCTTTCAAAGACTACGAAAAACAAACTCGAAAGTAGTCTGATTTGAGCAGCTTTGAATTTCACACCCTTGATAAATCCTTTGACCGAAACAGCTTTGATTGTGGCTCTTTGGAGTTAAATAACTTTTTAAAAACTAAAGCTCGTCAAAATCAGTCCGTAGGATTCAATAAAACCTTTGTGGCAATATCTAGTGGCGACAAAAGCAAGGTTGTTCTCGGTTATTATAGTTTGAGCATGGGTGAGGTTGACCTAACTTCACTTCCAGAAAATTTAGTAAAGAAATTACCAAGACATCCCGTCCCCATTGCTAGGATGGGAAGATTAGCCGTCGATGGCTCTACAAAGGGCAAGGGACTGGGAAAACTTCTTATGGTGGATGCAATGAAGAGGGTTCAAACTGCATCTGAACTGATTGGCGTATTTGCCTTACTGGTTGATGCTAAAGACGATTCAGCAAAAAACTTTTACTTGAAATACGGATTTACGCCTCTAATTGATGAGCCAATGACTTTACTTCTCCCGCTGGTTAATTTCCCAAAATAGACCACGCTTAAACATTGTCATTCCCAACAAATTTAAAGCGAGGTCTACCATCGCTCAAATTTTCTAAGAACATAGTTTTGGGTCGAACCCATAACCTTCCGAGTTCATTTTCGTAAAGTGTTTCATAGAGCACTAATTCCTCAAGAGTCTCACTGTGGCGAACTACGTCTATTAATTTATACCTTTTGCCTTTGTAGTGTTGATATACTCCACCCTTAACGACATCCTGACTTTTCATAGCTTTTTCTCCAATATCAATTTTAGTTCACCAAGCATTTAAGCCGGCTAGTGATCTGTGTCAGCAGCGGCCATCTTTTTTAACACAATCGCAATTGTCTCAGCATCTATCTTTGCAAGTTTCAATAATGATACTGCTCTTTTAAAATCGTCTGAATCAATAGCATCAAAAAATGCTTCAATTTTTCCAATTTCTGCGAGTCTTTCCAAAACTAATGTGCCTTCGAAATCTGATTCATCCATTTTATGGTTTCATTAAAAAGTAAGCCAGTAATAGAGGCGTCGTGACGATGATGGTGGCATGTTTCTGGCTCAGTTGGCAAGAAATTTGAATTAAGAATTTATATGAAAATTTTCATAAAACTGTATGATGGCTTGGGGCGCAGTTCTCGATGCTATGGACGAGAATTAAGATAATTCTTTACTGTTTTACCGTAATATA
>CAUJEF010000155.1 GCA_963169515.1 Bdellovibrionota bacterium | reverse complement strand
CGGCGTATATTTACGGAATGTTTTCTATTGGCGCAAGCAATGCTTCCTATATAAATTCAAAATGTTCATTTTCAAACTCCAGTTCTACGTATGTTGAACTCGCCGTGCCTGGTTGTGACTCACAAACTCCTGCTGGGTTGTTATCGACACTAGCCGGTGGCCGATATGGGTATATGTATGGCACCTCTATGGCATCCCCAATTGCCGCAGGTGCCGGCGCCCTTGCCTTAGAAATGTTACGAGATTACTCAAACCGTGAATTAACGCCTGCGCAACTTGAAGAAGTTATTTTATCAAGCGCATCGATACAATCTTTCCCAAGCAATTTCGTTATGGGTAATCGACATCTCGATCTATCCGGAATCACAAATTATATTCGATCGACGGTTGCGCAGGGGTGCCCTTAAGTTTATAATGCCGACATGGAAAGAATTAAAACCGCATGGATCTCCATCATTGTTGGCTCCATCTTGATGCTTTTGAAATTTTGGGCCTTCAACATGACAGAATCAAAAGCGATTTTGTCTGACGCCTTGGAAAGTATCGTCAACGTCGTTGCGGCAATTGTGGCTCTTATTGTTCTGCGCATATCGATTAAACCCGCAGATCGCGATCACCCCTATGGTCATGGTAAAGCAGAATACTTTTCTATGGCGTTCGAGGGCGGGCTTATTACTTTCGCGGCCATTGCAATTTATTATGAGTCGATCCGCGCCCTGATCAAAGGGATTGAACTTGATCGGTTAAGCGACGGTCTTTTGATCATTGCTGGCTGCGGAGTTGCAAACGGCATATTAGGGCTTTACATTTTACGGACAGGGAAAAAACTAAATTCTTTGACACTAACGGCAAGCGGAATACACATTCTTTCAGATTTTTGGACAAGTGTGGGGCTTATCCTTGGTCTTTTTTTAGTGACCCTTACGGGCCTAAACTGGCTCGATCCCATAACGGCCTTGGTGTATGGGGCAGTTTTGCTTTACTCTGGCTATAAGATCGTTCGACAGTCCATGGGTGGCTTAATGGACGAAGAAGATTTTGAGGTTATTACAAAGGTTGGTGCCCTTTTTCAAAAGCACGTCTTCCCGGGGATTATTCGCATCCACCATACTCGGGTCATTCGCTCTGGAAGTTACCACCATATAGACGCCCATGTCGTGGTTCCTGAATATTGGGACGTTGAAAAGGCACACAACGAAACAAGTCGGTTTGAAAAATCGGTTATTAAAGAATACTACAGTGACGGCGAAATTCATTTTCACGTTGACCCGTGTCGACAAGCCTACTGCGAAGCCTGCGATGTAAGCGACTGTCCAGTACGCAAAAAAATATTTATTGAACGGATCCCATTTTCACTCGAAGAACTCACAGATCCTAACGAACCAGAGAAATTTCGAGTTTGATTAAAACCGGCTCACGACTTTATAACGCAGTCATTCTTCTCCATGATAATCTTGCTGCTGAAGGATTAAATGTTGAAATGTCTGATCTTCCAGCTTGTTTAACAAAAAATATGTGAAGTTAACGTGAGAGCCAACTCAGATATCATAAAATTACTGACCTTCCTGTTGGCAAATCATTAGGGTTTTTGGGTTAGTTCTTTTTTACGGAATAGCACCAATAGCCATCAAACCAAACTATCCGATCTTCACCGTTTCGCTTCTCCAACGTCACATATTTGATTGGATTAAAACCGCTCGGATACTCTAAGCCTGCCAGCTCCCACATGGGGGCGCTACTATCTTGGGTAAAACTCAGAACTAAAAAATTATCATGATCGTATTCGATTTGACCTCGCGTATTGCCAGGCATTTTAAGAGTCGCTTCGAAACGAGCAGTTGTACAACTTGGTCCTGAGAATCTGAAATGCGTATTTTCAATTTGAATAGTTTGTTTACATGCGTTGTCTAAACCACCTTGGGAAGATTGTACAAGCTCAACTAATCTAAAAATTGACCCTGCTGCTATTAGCATTGGTGGCCTATTCAAATCTAAGCAACCGCCGCTATTATCACTGCAGTATTGCCGACACTCGCTAGGAGAATAATTTACTGGTTCGGTGGCAGAATAGGATTTGAGCCCAAACAAAAAAACAAAAATAAATGCAATTTTCATTGTCTTCCCCTTATACGCTGGAAGTAGAAATCAAACTCATTAATTGGTCAACAAGGGAAGGATTCTACTCCAAACAACGGCCTAAAAGGCACTGACTTTGTGACGCAGCCATTCTTCTCCATGATAATCTTTAAATTGCCAAAAATTGTGTCCGAAGTGCGTCTTCGGACACAATTTTTAAAACGACCACGACAGGTAATTAATTTAATGTTTTTTCTTTTTATCCATTTCTTTCGAAATATCTTTTGTCGGTGTCTTCAAATCTTCTGCTTTTGGTGCAGCCGTTTTCAATACACCGGCTTTTTCCAAAAGCTTTGTGCGAAGTTCTTCCATTAACGGTGGGTTTGCGCGCAGATATTCTTTTGCGGCCTCACGTCCCTGACCAATACGCTCGCCATTGTAACTGTACCACGCTCCTGATTTATCAATGATATTTTTTTCGGCGGCAGCATCAACAATTTCACCGACTAAAGAAATACCCTCATTGTACATTAGGTCGAACTCGCATTTTGCAAATGGGGGCGCCATTTTGTTTTTTACAACCTTAACTGCTGTACGGCTTCCCGTAACCTCTTCACCGTTTTTAATTGCCCCCACTCGGCGAACATCTAACCGAACCGATGCATAGAATTTCAATGCGTTTCCGCCGGTTGTAGTTTCCGGGTTACCAAACATCACGCCAATTTTCATGCGAATTTGATTAATAAAAACTACGGTTGTATTTGATTTATTGATTGAACCTGTCAGTTTCCTTAGCGCTTGTGACATCAATCGCGCTTGAAGGCCCATATGGCTATCCCCCATTTCACCCTCAATCTCTGCCCGTGGGGTTAACGCAGCAACCGAATCAACGACGATCATGTCAACGGCACCTGAACGAACAAGCGTGTCTACTATTTCCAGAGCTTGTTCACCTGTATCCGGCTGAGAAACCAAAAGATTTTCTATATCGACGCCTAGTTTTTTTGCATATCCAATATCAAGTGCGTGCTCGGCATCCACATAAGCGGCAGTACCGCCTGTTTTTTGAACTTGTGCTACAGTTGAAAGCGCAAGTGTTGTTTTGCCAGAAGATTCTGGTCCGTAAATTTCAACAATGCGACCGCGGGGAATGCCTCCGATGCCCAGTGCGATATCTAATCCCAACGAACCCGTGCTTACCACAGGGACGTTTTTAGGCGTTGAGTCGTCACCTAACTTCATAATCGAACCTTTACCGAACTGTTTTTCGATAGAGGACAATGCAAGCTCAAGAGCTTTTTGTTTGTCGGTATTTGCTGTTTGTATAGCCATGGAAATTTCTCCTTGATTCTCTGTTGGGCGAATTAGCCCATTTTTATTTGTTGATCTAAAAACTCAAGGGCGAACTGAACGCTTGATCTGCGAATGGTTGTTCGATCTCCCTTGAAAAGCCTCTCATGGGTCTTTTCAAGATTCGGGCCAACAACCGCGAACCATACAGTGCCTACTGGCTTGTTTGGTGTTCCGCCCCCCGGACCTGCAATACCAGTAATACTAACGGACCAATCACTTTTCAACTGCTCTCGCACCCCCCTGGCCATTTTTAATGCGACCGTCTGGCTCACGGCACCATGCTCTTTCAAGTCACGCCCAGAAACGTGCAAAAGATCCCGCTTAATATCGTTACCGTAAGAGACAATGCCTCCTAAAAAAACCTCTGAAATTCCAGGTCTTTCTGTAAGATGGGCCGCAACTAGACCTCCTGTACAGCTTTCAGCAACGGAGAGAGTTTCTTTTCGTTTAGACAAATTTAAATGGATTGACTCTACGGTTGCAGCAGCTTGCTCAATTAAGAAGCCCATAACTATAAATCCCTTGCAAAATAATGCTGGCCAAAATTCCGGCTGCAATATCGTCTATGACAACCCCTACCCCGCCTTTTACCCGTTTATCAAGATAGCTTATGGGGAAGGGTTTCGTGATATCCAAAATACGAAATAGAATAAACCCAACCAAAGCGCTTTTCCAAGTTTCCGGAACCCAAGTCATCGTAATCAAAAAGCCGACCACTTCATCTATAACCACCTCAGAATTATCATGGCCCGGCACCTGTCGCTCGTACATCTCGCAAATAGCCATCGCACCAATTACCAATGCAAAAACGGCCATCATGTATGGTATCGGACTCAGGTTATGAGAAAGAATATACCAAAGGGGTAAGGTCGCAATGGTCCCAAATGTACCCGGTGCCATCGGAATTTTCCCGACGTAAAAAAAGGTGGCAAGAAAGGGAATAAGTTTTTGTTTCATCTATTCTTAGTTTATAAATTAATATAGAGTAGGAATACAATGAAAAGTACCCGTAAACCCACGAAAACAGCGTTGACAAAGGTTATGGACTACCTTGCAAAGCGAGATCACTCCATTCGCGAGCTTGTACAAAAAATGAAAACACGCTTTGCCACTGAAGAAATACGCGACGCCATAGAATATGCGATTCGACACGGCTGGATCCCTGAACCCGATGCGCTTGCAAAAAAGGTTGCCGCACAACTGAAACAAAAAAATCGTGGTATTCTGTACGTGAATAAATATTTGCATAAAAAGGGACTTCCAAAAGTCATCGTTGAAAAAGAGAGCGAGCTTGAAAGTGCTCGCGTGCTTGCCGAGCGCAAAATCAGAAGCGGTCCGCCATATACATTTGAGCAAAAAAAGGTTATTTATAGGTTCTTAGCCAACAAAGGTTTTACAGACGACGTTTGTAAAACCGTTATGAATGAAAAGGCCTGACCACCGTGAAAAGCAAAGAAGTCAGAAATACATTTTTAAAATATTTTGAAAAAAACAAACATACCATTGTTGGCAGCTCGCGTTTGGTCCCAGACGGTGACAACACCCTACTTTTTACAAATGCGGGAATGAATCAGTTCAAAAATTTATTTTTAGGTCTTGAAACTCGTTCTTACAAACGGGCAACAACTTCTCAAAAATGTGTTCGCGCCGGTGGAAAGCATAATGATCTTGAACAAGTTGGCCACACGTCACGTCACCACACATTTTTTGAAATGCTCGGAAATTTTTCGTTCGGAGATTATTTTAAAAAAGATGCAATTCATTTTGCGTGGGATCTGTTAACCAACGAATTGAAAATGGATAAAAATCGTCTTTATGTCACTGTATTCGAAACAGACGACGAGGCCGCAGAAATTTGGCATAAACAGGAGGGCGTTCCAAAAGACCGGATCCAACGCCGCGGTGAGGCCGATAATTTTTGGCGTATGGGTGACACGGGTCCATGTGGTCCATGCTCCGAAATTTACTATGATTTGGGCCCAGGCTCTGGAAGCGGAAAAAAAGATGCCAAGTTTGGAGAGGACGACGACCGCTATTTTGAAATTTGGAATCTTGTATTTATGCAATTTTATGAAGATGAGAATAAAAAACTTAATCCACTCCCCAAACCCTCTGTGGATACGGGCGCTGGTTTGGAGCGTATGACGTCGGTACTGCAAAATGTTGCGGATAACTTTGATACGGATCTCTTCACGTATTTAATTAAAAAAGCAGAGAGGATTGCAGAAATTCATACCCCTGAAACTCGAATTGCAAAACGCGTTTTAGCCGATCACGCTCGAACAACTGCATTTTTAATCGCTGACGGCGTATTACCAACAAATGAAGGACGCGGTTACGTTTTGCGACGAATAATGCGTCGGGCGATTCGTTATGGTCGCAGCCTATCAAAAACAAAATCTTTATTAGTCCCTCTTGTAGAGGAAGTTATTAAAAACATGGGTGCTGTTTATCCTGAACTGGAAACACAAAAAAAATTAATCATAAAGTCAGCAAAAAGCGAAGAAGAGTCCTTCTTAAAAACCTTGGACCAGGGGACAGATATTCTGAATTTCGAGCTCGGAAAATTAAAAAAATCTGGAACTGACATTTTGAAAGGCGAGACCGTTTTTAAATTATATGACACCTTTGGTTTCCCATCTGACTTGACACGAATTATTGCCGAAGAAAAGGGATTCAAAATTGATGAAACTGGCTTTGAAGAGTCCATGTCCAAAGCCAAAACTCTGTCGCAAGCATCGTGGAAAGGCCAAGGGATCTCTTCGAATCAGGCTCACTTGATTGAATTGACTCAAAAAGTTGAAAAAACCAAATTTGTTGGATACGAAACGACTTCCGCTGAAGCAAAAATATTAAAACTTTCCAATAAAGATACGGAAACTAACCAGCTAAACAACGGCGATCAAGGTATCATTGTCACTGACGCTACCCCCTTTTACGCTGAAGGCGGAGGACAAGTCGGTGATACGGGAGACGTTTCTTGGCGTGGAGGCAAGGGACACGTTTTAAATTGCACGCAAATAAATGGCGTTTATCTTCACCACATCCAGATTTCGGAAGGGACCTTAAAAAGTTCAGAGCAAATTCAATTGAGTGTTCACCAATCCAAGCGGAGGGACACCGCAAATAACCATTCAGCAACTCACCTAATGCATGCGGCCCTACGGAAAGTTTTGGGGGAACACGTCACACAAGCGGGTTCCTTGGTCGATTCGGATCGATTGCGTTTTGATTTTACTCACGACAAACCCGTTACAGACGATGAAATTCAAAAAATCGAAGACCTGGTAAGCGAACAAATCGGTCTTGGTGTCGAGGTTGTAACTAAATTGATGAAATACGATGACGCCATCAAGGCCGGGGCCATAGCATTATTTGGAGAAAAGTATGGGGACTCGGTTCGTGTTTTGAAAATGGGCGATTTCTCGACTGAATTGTGTGGCGGGACGCATGTGAAGAACACGGCCTCTATTCGCGCATTTTTAATAACAAGCGAAACAGGCGTAAGCCGTGGCGTGCGACGTATCGAAGCGATTACTGGAACCAAGGCGATGAATGCCATGACAGATGCATTAAAACAACTGAACGCTGCTAAATTGGCGACAGGAATACAAAATGCCTCGCTTATAAATTGGATTGAAGATAGAAAAAAAGAAATCAAAACTCTCGAGCGCAAACTACAAAATATTTCTTCACAAAGTCTGGATATAGATGCTTTGATCTCGTCTGCAAAATCATTTAAAGATGGAAAGTTTGTTTCAGCGAGTCTGGAAATTGATGACAAAGGCGCCCTCAGTGCAATCAGCGACAAACTCCGCGACAAGGTTAAAACAGGAATCGTATTTGTAGCGGGGCGGGGGGCGGACGCCCATCCAATTATTATTACCGTCACAAAAGATCTCGTTGGAAAATATCATGCTGGAAAATTATTGCAGGAAGTGGCGCCAATTATGGGGGGCAAAGGCGGCGGCAGACCGGATTTTGCTCAAGGATCGGCAACAAACATCCAGGATTTTAATATGGCAGAAACAAAACTGATTTCGCTATTATCCTAAGTTACGGTTGGCAAACATAATCTTTGGATACGCCAGCAGGTATGCAGCAAAACGCATAATCACCAACTGTGCATGGGTTGCCTAAAAACGGACATAATTTCTTTTTACACCCCGTTGACTCCGTTGATTCAAGAACCCAGTGCCCTGTTGGCACAGGAGTCGGTGACGGCACTGGCACAGGGGTCGGTGCAGACGGACTCACTCCGCAGCCAATGTTGTACGCCAATGTTGCTCCATTTGCCGTTACAAAACACCCTTGAATATCTCCATACGGAGCGCACGGTAAGCCCACGAGCCCAGAACAACTTTGTGTCGAATGACCAGTGGACCAAGCAATGCCTCCCCCCATCGTCCACGCATACGGCGACGATGGGTCTGGTGTAGGCGTCGGGGTTGCCGCCGAAGGTGTTGGAGCCGTTGCGCTCGGTACAGCCGAACCAATCGCACATTGCGTTTCAACACAACCATAGGCAGGCGAACCGGCTCCCCAAAAACTATAATAACATTCATTGTATGCCCCTCCTGGAGAACATGCAGTGCCAAGGTGGCCTACACAAGGCTGCGTACAAATCCAATTCCCCTTCGTTTTTGAAACTTTCCAAACTGGTGCAGGCGCATCCGCTGGTGGTCCACTTGTCACATCTGCGGGTGGGGCCGTGTCAGCGGCGGTGTCCGTGTCTTCTGTGTCAAAGTCTATACAATACATTGCACATTCAATTGCCGGATCATCGCCACGGCGACCGTAAATTCTCCATTGGCCATCAATCATTTGATCAACGCGGCAAACGTCTTCGCCTCCGCCCTCATCGCCGCCGCTTCGGACTGTTGCAAGCGAACACATCTCATACGAATATGCCGTGCCGGTTAATTGTTCGCAGACACCTTTGCGTGGGGCTACACACGCGTACCTATCTACTCGTTCCACTTTCGTATCGCTCGCTACAGGTGGCGTAAGTACAGCCGCACTACAATTAGTGACGGCACCAGCAACGGTTGTCACATTAATCACTATAGGACGTGCAACTTGTTTTGCGCCCAATGCATCCTTTTGCTTTTCGTAAACAACATTTAAAAAAGTGGTTCCGGTTCCGTTGGTTGGAACTGCGCTAGCAGGATCTCCAAACTCAAAACCATGGATGCGAAGAAGTCCGTTCCCATACGATAATGAGTTGCTATATTTTACAGTGTCTGATGGGTCCACTATCGACGTTATCAACGAACTCTTTATATTGGGGTCTCTGCCACTGAAATTTTTTATACAATTAGAGGGAGTAAATAAAAAGTTACGAACATTTGCATCCATGTAATCCATTTCGTACTTATACATTGTAAACGCCGCCGCGTTACCTTGAACCTTATTCAAAGCACTCAAGCCCATGATTACTATGGCCGCGACGACAAATGTAATTAGAATGGAAAGAATAACTGAACCTCTCATGGGCACACTCCCCATCCCGTGATATGACAGGGATCAATATCGGCCCCATCAAACAATGGGATTTCTGGTGGCGGCGGAGGAATTGAAACTTGTTTGCCATCCAAATCCATGCAATTCATCGCACATTCAATCGCAGGGTCATCCCCCCTATTACCGTAGATTTGAAATTTGCCCTCTGCAATTCGATCCACGCGGCAGGTATCACCACCACCACCTTCGTCACCTCCTGTACGGACAACCGCCAGCGCGCAATAGTCATAAGCGTATGTTGGATCAGACACTGCCGTCCGGGTTGAGTTTCGAGGAACCATCACCGTTACCCGATCCATTCTAGCATTGCTGAAGTCAGCCTCGCCTGTATACATCCGTTCTGAAGAGCAGCCCGCAACAACCCCTCCAGAATTTTGAACAAACACTTTTATTTTTCGCTCTATCTGACGTGAGCCACCTTGGCTTTTTAATTCAAATTTTATTGCCAATGTAGCCATACCGGTTCCGCCTGAGGAAATGGCGGGACTGCTGTTCCCAAATGTAGCTCCAGTAAACACGAGGGTCCCGAAAGAATAAGTTCCGGCCGTACTCACGACGACGCTACCATTTTCATCTACAATCTGAGTCATGTTATTGGCCGCGTTCGGATTCATCGCCTGAAAGTTATTTACACACGCGCTTGAGTTTCTTAATGTCTCTTGAATGCTTTCCTGCAGTCCGATGAGATCATATTTTTGATAGGTTTCGCTCTCTGAACGCGCCTGCATAGTTGAAAAATAGGTGACCCCTAATGCAATTACGAGCCCGATGCTCGCCGCAATAATTGTTCCTATGAGGGTAAACCCAAATTGGTTTTTTATGGAGTGTAACATGTCCACCCACTTCCTGAGCAAGGATCCCACGATGAGTCCCCGATCGGCTCTGGTGTTGGCACCGGGGCTACTGCTTGCACGACCCCATCAAAATCAATACAGCTTGCAGCGCAAACAATCGGCGGATCATCTCCCCGACGTGCACTGACCCGCCAGCGTCCATCGGAAATGCGATCAACGCGACATTCATCTTGCCCACCACCTTCGTCACCGCCCGAGCGTACCTCTGACAATGAACAAAAATCATATCCAAGGCTTGCATCCGTAAAATTTTGGCAGGCGCCATTACGAGGCGCTGTGCATGAGATGCGATCAACCCTCTCTAATTTGGGGTCGGCGCCCACTATAAAGCTTTGTGTTGAACAATCTGTTACCAGGCCCCCGCTGGTACGAACATAGACATAAAATGTTCGCTTTGCTTCTGATGAACCAATAAAACTTCCATCACGTTGATAAGTAATGCTCAAGTTAGTTTCACCTTCACCAGTTGCAGGAACCGTAGCTGTCGCATCACCGAACACGACGTTTTTAATTTTTATGGCGTTGTTGCTATATAAATCGGTAGTATTGTAAATAACAGCGTCAGATGGATTCCTTATTGCCAAGATCGGAGGGCTTGCTGCATTTGGATCAAGTCCTGAGAAATTTTTTCGGCATGTACTTGTGTCTTTTAGGAACTCATGAATTTCATGATTCAAAAAAGTAACCTCATAACTTTGTAAATTTGAATTCGTAGCAATTTTTTGCATTGTGACCATGGAGCTCAATACCAAAACTAAAAGAACTCCAATTCCAGCCGCGATGATTGTTTCGATCATCGAAAATCCGAATTCATTTTGACGCAAATTATAGAACCAATTCATACCGTACCTATCTATAACTATTCGGCATTTTTGAATCTGGACTAAAGTAAGACATGACCTAGTTTCTGTATTTTTGTCTCAAAATGAGACAATTACACCATCAACCCCAGCATCTCAAATATAGTGTCCATGGCTGCAAGCGTAGTAAGATCGGCATGGTCATAGGCTGGCGAAACCTCGACGAGATCGCAACCCGCTAAGTTCTTGATTTTCAGAGCTCTCAAAATTTGTTGAGTTTCATAGGTGGTAAGCCCACCAGGGACAGGGGTGCCCGTACCTGGAGCATACGCTGGGTCCAAACAATCAATATCAAAACAAATATAGGTTAAACCCTTATCAAATTTTGGGAGTTTTTTTACAAATTCTTGAATCGATTTTTTACGAATATCATCCATGTTGAAAACAGTGATTTTATTTTTCTTGGAATATTCAGCATCTTTATAATCCACAAATGGTCCGCGCATACCGATTTGCACGGTGTTTTTAGGATCGACAAGCCCCTCTTCAATAGCATTTCTTAAAAATGTTCCATGATGGTATTCGCAATCCCAGGCCGCGGGATACGTGTCGAAGTGGGCATCGAAATGTATGATATTTAGTTTTTGTTTTCTCGTTTTGCTAAGCGCACGCAAAATCGGAAGGGTTATAGAATTATCTCCACCAACTGCAATAAATTTTTTGTCATCTTTTACAAGCGGAGAGAAAAATTCTTCGATTTTTTTATGAGTTTTTTCCAAGCTGATCGGAACTGTCGAACAATCCCCAATATCAGCTACTTTTGCTGATTCAAAAATGTGCTTCTCACGCCCCCAATGAAATCCTCGGCCTAATGAAGAGATATTTCGGATTGCGGAGGGACCAAAACGAGCGCCTGGTCTGTAAGATGTTCCGCCGTCAAAGGGGACCCCAACAATCCCAATTTCATAGTCGGAATTAGACTGAACGTGAGGCAATCGAAAAAAAGTTTTGATACCAGAAAAACGAGGAAACTCACGACCACTAAGCTGTTTATATTCCATCAGAAAAAGGTACGCCGTTCCCTTTCAGGAGACAACGCATTATGATCCGTGTCTCAAACAAATAATGCGTTGTCTCCTGAAAGGGAACGGCGTACCTTTTTTTCATGCAAAAGCGGCTTAGGCAATGGTATCTGCAGCAGGCGCGGCCGTTACCGTGGCGTAAAACACAGGATCCTTACTTAATTTGGGTGTCGGAAGTCATGTTGCAACAGACAACATCAACAGCCGTCATACCTTATTATGAGAAATTTACAAAAAAATTTCCAACATTAGGCTCTCTTGCAAATGCGCCAATTGAAGACGTTCTCGAAGCATGGTCAGGCTTGGGATATTATTCTCGCGCAAAAAATCTTCATGCCGCCGCACAAGACCTTTCAAAAATTCCATTCCCCAAAACTTACGCTGAGCTAATTAAATTCAAAGGATTTGGCCCATACACTTCTCGTTCGGTTGCAAGCCTCGCTTTCAAAGAGCCCGTCGGTGTTTTAGATGGTAACGTCATTCGCATTTTATGCCGCTTGAACGGACTCAAACTAAACTGGTGGGAGAAAAAAAATCGCGAACGCCTTCAAACCTTGGCCGATCAATGGGTTCAAAATGAAGACAGCAGCATTTTGAATCAGGCCATGATGGAACTGGGGGCAACCCTCTGTTCGCCTAAAAAACCGGCCTGCCTACTCTGCCCCTTGCGACAGGATTGTATTGCATTTAAAAGGCATGAAGCTCATATACTCCCCGTACCAAAGCCAAGAAAGACAAAGGAAATTTGGGAGTGGTCTCCTCGACTTTTGATTTACAAAAAACGCCTAGCTCTTGCTGAAAACGATTATGCTCCATTTTTAAAAGGCCAAACTCTATTGCCGGGAAAGGCACGCCGCCTAAAAAGACCGCCATCAAACTTTGATTACAAACATAATGTCACCCATTACGAAATTTATGTGAAAGCGCGTCTAGAAAAAATCAAATCACAGAAGAAATTTCCGAAAAGAAATATACGATGGGTCCCATTACAAGACATCAAAAAATACATTCCGTTGTCCCTTGTACAAAAAGCTCTCCATCTGCATCTTTTTTAAAAATATTCCTTTTGATTTCTATCATTTCCTTGGGGATTGGTTTTGGTTGTTCAACAACAACAAAAACGAACGAATACTCTGTGTCCGCGCTAAAAGATTCTCATGAACTTGAAATGTACCAACTGACGTCTGTCGGAACGAATGTCCAGGGCAATTTTCATCCGACTCAAACCAAAATCGTTTATGTAAGCGGTGATCGTGAAAATCACAAGGCCGGACAGATATACGAAATGGACCTTACAACAAAAAAAGAGCACCGGGTCAGCTTTAATGCCGGCGTCGATGCCTCGCCCGTTTATCATCCGACAAATGACCTCGTGCTCTTTTCCAGCACTACAGATTACGTAAAAGAAAATCTGCCACTCGAAAGCCTCAGAATAAGCGTTGGATTAGCAGAGCGCACGCCAGCAACCGCAGGAATTCAAATGCCCCCACAAGATGTTTACCTTCGGT
>CAUJEF010000154.1 GCA_963169515.1 Bdellovibrionota bacterium | reverse complement strand
AGTAATCCAAATATAACTTTTTTCATAATGTTCCCTACCTTTTAATGTTCTGTCCTATTATCGATCCCTGATTTTATCGCAATTTTAAGACCGTTCTTATGGGGAAATGACTCCCATCCTATAGACAATTATGAAATTTATTACAAGTTGGGTGCCATAAAAGGGCCTTTTCCAACCCCTTCAACCATTAAGGAACTTGGAGACATCGTGGACAGATTTGTCGCAAGTTGTTGAATTGATTGAAAAGGGATATTTGAGGTTCTAACCAGGTTGCAGTCGCCATAAGCTAGCTCTTGTTTTTTAAAAAGTTCTTTTTGCATGCGAACGAAGGTATAGATCATTCAAAATAATTGCAACACTCAATGCGCAATAGTAACAGTTTTTTGGCATATAGATTTCGATTGCAGAGAAGCACCACAGAAGCATACTTGGAGGAACATACTGCGGTGGGAGTGATGCCCCTTGGGGCATTGTCGAAAGGCTAATCCGGTGCTCTAAAGGTTCATGATTCTTTGGTAAAGAGATATTGAACGAAACTCTTCTGTTTTCCGCTAAAGCACCGCAAACTTTCCCTTCCATGCAATCTATACATCGTGAATTCATCAAGGAATGTTCTTAACAAGGATCTAAAACAATCACTATAATTCCCTCAGTTCGCTTTGGTTGTATAGAAAGCAGGGAGTTTTAAATATGGGTTTTCTTTTTGCGACAGTGCTGGCGCTGACCCCCCAAGCTAGTCATTCACAGGCTTGCTCGGAAAATTTTATCAGTTCCTATAACAAGCTGACCCAATCCATCGAGTTTTATAATTTTTCTGTATATATGGTTAGCGAAACGAACCCCCAAGTTATTTCTAAAGTGATTGGTCAGAAGGTTCGGGACGTTTTAAAAAACTGCGAAGAATTCTTTTTAAACCATAGTAGGGTTATTTGTGCAGCAAACATAGAAGACGAGGTTGTGCTTGTAAATAGCGAGGGCTTCCGTCCCGAATGTGAACAGGCACAAAACCTTTTCGATCAAGAAGCCGGTAAACCACCAAAAGCAGACGAAAAGGCAGCCAAAAAAAATGGCGTCAAAGCTAAGTCGAGAACATTCAAAATTTAAATCATGAAAAATCTAATTCTTATTCTTATGTTTTTCAGTTCGATTGCTTTATCCAGTAATTCGAAGATCTGGTATGGGCAAAATCACTCTTTGGATTACTATGCCCTCAATAATCAGTCGATGCTGGGTGAATTGTATCAATACACCGCTTATGATTTTGACTATCACCAATTTAAAGACCCAGAAAAAAAAGAAATAGCAAAGCAACTACGTCGTCGGGAAATCATCGACGTATTTAAAGCCCACGGTATAACCAAAGACGAACGATACAAAATGGTGGATCGATTTGCGGAGTTTTCTGATCCTTCCATAAAGGGAATGCACGATTGGGATTCCGAGTTGGCATGGGCTCAGTTTTTGGCGGGTATCTTAGATATTTTGATAGACCACCCATTAAAAGGTATGGAAGTTCGATATGAAAAATTGCCGGGGCAAATCATATCGGATTCATTCCGAAAGCTGCCTTATCCAGTTCAAGATATTCTTTGGTTTCATCCTATCGTTCAAGAAATGGTTTTAAATTACTGCCCACTGATGTTTGACTTTCCATCAACGTGACTTGGGTGCTTCCAACCGAACGGCGCTTACAGCAGCAATCAAAATCAAAATTGCTCCCGCCAATTGAAGCGGGATTAGACTTTCGTTCAAAATAAGAACAGCAAAGATAAAAGCGAACGGCGCTTCGAGCAGGAACAATATGCTGGAAAGGGCCGGCGATAGAACTTTCTGGGCGCGAACCTGCAGGAAAAAGCCAATCAGTGAGGAGAAAAGCAAAAGAAAGAACAGGCCGCCAATAGCCAGTGGTTTCTGCTCTGAAATGTAGGGGCCTGGTGAAAATGGGAGCGCAATAAGTGCTACAAGGCCAGCCCAAAAAGACTGGAACACGTTAAATACAAATGGCGATTGCACTTTTTTTTGAACGCGATCGATTTGGATAATATGAAGTGCTGCAAAATTAGAACATATAAATGTGAGTAGATCGCCTGTGTTGAACTCAGTAAATTCTAGCCTCATAATGAGGGCCGTCCCGAGCAACCCCAGAAGTACAATAACTGTATGAAGCGGATGTAATTTTTTTCTTAAAAATGCGACTTGATAAATTGGAACAAGAACGACATAGAGGGTCGTAATAAACCCGCTGTTGGTGGCCGTCGTATAGACCAGTCCCCACGTTTGAAAAATCATAAGGCAGCCAAGTAAAAGCCCCGGCCATAACGCAGCTAAGCCGTGCTGCTTATTTAGACTTTTCCGCCAACTGGGTACTGTTAAAGTAATCAAAAGGCCGATAAGTGTTGCAAGAATGAAACGAATAAGTGTCATTGCAACCGCAGAATAGGATTCCAGTGCCCAAATCGTTGCGATAAATCCGAAACCCCAGATAGCTCCTGCAAAAATAAGTTCCGACACCGCAACATAAGTTCGATTCATTGTGCCTCTGGTTGTGTCTCTGGCGAACTTTTATTAAACGCATGATTTTACTTTCGCCAATTTCAAGGTTTGTACCAAGTGACGCGGCGTTCTTCAAAGGTCTATATTCATTTATTTATTCGTGACAAGTTTCTCAATTCGCTGTCATTTATTAAGAAATCTAAAAATCGTAAAGTGAGGCACTCGTGAATAATCATCTTGTGAAGCTGGGTTTAGCCGTCACCACCATTTTAATAGTTGGTGCGGCTTTTGCGTTTTTCAGCACACCCACGGGCTACAACAACGGTTACGCTCCTGAACAACCGATACCCTACGATCACTCATTGCATGCCGGAACCTACAAGATTCCATGTCAATACTGTCATTCGAATGCGGAATCTTCGCGGCATGCTACGGTCCCTTCGTTAAATATTTGCATGAACTGTCATAAATCGGTCAAAACGGATAGCCCATGGATCCAAAAAATCACAAAAGCCCATGATCGCGGAGAAAGTATTCCCTGGGTAAAGGTGAATATGTTGCCGGATTATGTGCGCTTCAACCACAAACGTCACTTAGCCAAAGGGGTTCAGTGCGACACATGCCATGGCGCCGTTGAGCAAATGCAAACATATTATCAAAAGGAATCTTTAAGCATGGGCTGGTGTATTGAATGTCATCGTCGACCTGAAAACAACGCGCCAACAAGCTGCGACACCTGTCACTACTAACGGAGAACGAGATGGAAGATCAAACCTTTACGAACTCGACCTACTGGAAATCCATAGATGAAAAATATCAAAATGAGGGGTGGCGCAAAGTTGCGGAAAATGAATTTAAAAATTCCCCATATTCTGAATTTTTAAACGGTACAAATCGCCGTGACTTTCTAAAACTGATGGGTGCAAGTATTGCCCTTGCCTCGACATCGTGTGTTCGCCGTCCAGTCGACCACATTGTTCCCTATGCCAATCGCCCACCGGAAGTTACTCCGGGCATTGCAAATTACTATGCATCTACCTATGCTCATGCAGGTCAGGGCTTTGGCACAATTGTAAAAACGCGTGAAGGTCGACCGATTAAGATGGAGGGAAATCCAAGCCATCCTATGAATCAAGGCGGGCTGTCTGCAATGGCTCAAGCCCAAGTTTTGAGCGTTTACGATCCAGATCGAATCAAAAATCCAGCAAAACAAAATGAAAATGGCGAATTTGAAAAAATCTCTTGGGATGACTTGGACGAACAGGTGCACAAGCAGCTGCGCTCTGGTGGAGTGGTATTACTTACGTCAAGCTTGGCATCCCCAACCACTGAAATGGCAATCAAAGATTTTTTCACGGGATTTAATGGTCGCCATGTTGTTTGGGAGCCGCTGGCGGCTGATGATGTTATGAATGGACAAGAGGCCTCTTACGGTCAGCGTGTGGTTCCTCGATATCGCTTTGATAAGGCAAAAATGGTTGTTTCTGTGGGCTGCGATTTTTTTGGGACCTGGATTTCGCCAATCGAGCATATGCGTGATTTCATGAAGGGACGTAAGTTAAATTCAAATATGAATAAGCTCGTTGTGTTTGAGCCGTCTATGACTTTGACGGGGGCAAACGCGGACACGCGACTCATGGTTCGCGCATCTCATCAAGTGAGTGTTGTGATGGGGCTATTGTACGAGATCATCGTAAAGCAAAAAGCCTCTCGCTACGCTAGCGATGGACAAGTTTTGGCGGCATTGAAAAAGTTTGAAAATGTTGCTGCAGAAATCGGTGTTGAGGCCGATCTGATGTCTGCAATCGCCAAAGATCTTTGGGCAAACCGCGGGGCAAGTATTGTCGTTGCGGGCGGATTAGCAGGTCGTACTGAGAACGCCATTGCATTACAGATTGCAACTAATTTCCTGAATACTGTGTTAGAAAACGATGGTCAGACGATTGATGCCACAAACATCCCAGTGAAAAGCTTCGAAGGGTCGTACGCTGCGATGAAATCTCTAATCGCAGACATGAACGCGGGTCGCGTAAAAACATTGATTATCAATAATGTGAATCCAGTTTATGCATTAGCAAAAAAATTTGGCTTCGAAGAAGCCCTTTCAAAGGTACAAATGGTCATCTATATGGGCCAACACGTGGATGAAACTGCGCGCTTTGCCCACTATTTAGCTCCTGATCATCACCATTTAGAAAACTGGGGCGATCTTGAGTTACAAAAAGGTGTTTACAGCATCCAACAACCTACAATTCGACCGATGTATGATACGCGTTCTATGCAACTATCGATGATTTCATGGGCGTATCAGGCAGAGGTGGGGCCGGCTCGTTTGAAAGATGTCGATTCGTGGTTAGACTATTTAAAAAATGCGTGGAAACAAAAACAATCCGAAGTGGGCAGTATCGGCCCATTTGACGTGTTTTGGACCAACTTTCTGAAAGAGGGTGTGGTTGATACATCAAACCGTAACGGAAAACGTAACCATGGCGGCACTACACGGAAGTTTTTGTTAAGTTCTCTAAATAAAATAACAAAATCAAAATCGGATGGGACCGAGCTAGTTCTTTTTGCAAGCATTGGTCAATACGATGGAAGCTATGCGAACCTGTCATGGCTCCAAGAATTGCCAGATCCGGTTACAAAAATTGTATGGGATTCATATTTAATGATGAGCCCCGAAAAGGCCAAGGAGCTAGGGGTGACGGATGGCCACATCGTTGAAATAAAAACATCAAGCGACGTGGTATCTGTTCCGGCATTCGTTCAACCTGGTATGCATAAAGATGTCGTGGCTCTTGCAGTTGGATTGGGACGAACCTCTGTCGGAGCGGTCGGGGATGGTATCGGGGTTAATGGTTTTACCCTTGTACAAAATCAATCGGGGGAGCCTGTTTTTTCAGCAATCCCAGTTACAATTTCAAAGACCGGACAGGAACGAGAATTGGCAAATTCGCAAGGCCATCACTGGATGGAGGGCCGGCAAATCGTAGTTCAGGCAACAATCAAGGATTACTTAAAGAAGGCCGACGCAAACATACATAAACACAAAGTATTTTCTATATGGCCAAAGTACGAATACAAAGGTTATCGGTGGGCAATGTCCATTGATCTGACAACGTGTACTGGTTGTTCTGCTTGCGTGATTGCTTGCCAATCAGAAAATAATATCCCGTCGGTAGGGCGTCGATTTGTTATTGAAGGCCGCGAAATGCACTGGATGCGAATCGACCGTTACTACGTTGGTGATGAAAAAGATCCGCAGGTCGTGTTTCAACCAATGCTGTGTCAGCATTGTGAAAACGCGCCATGCGAAACGGTCTGCCCAGTTCTTGCGACAACCCACAGTGACGAAGGCCTTAACCAAATGACTTATAACCGCTGTGTGGGAACCCGGTATTGTTCGAACAACTGTCCTTACAAAGTTCGACGGTTTAATTGGTTTGCATACGATACAATCAAAAAACCTCTGAACCTAGCTCTAAACCCCGATGTAACTGTTCGCTCACGAGGTGTAATGGAGAAATGCACGTTCTGCGTACAAAGAATCCATGTCGCAAAAGATAATGCAAAAGATGAAAATCGTACAGTTAAGGACGGTGAAATTAAAACAGCCTGCCAAGAGTCTTGTCCAACCCAAGCTATCACATTTGGCAACCTTAACGATCCCGAAAGTCGAATTTCTAAAGAGCACGCCCAGGAAAACTCGTACGGCGTTTTGGAAGAATACAACACAGTCCCTATGGTTAAGTACCGCACCAAAGTTCGAAACACCGAGCATCTTGCATCGGATCACCAAGAAGGGGGGCACTCATGATTCAGCGTGAGCCTCTAGTTACGGGAAATAAAACATATCAAGACATATCAAACGACATCTGCTCCGTGGTTGAAACAAAACCAGGAACAGGGTGGTGGAAAATATTTTTCGTGGCAAAGGGCGGATTTCTTATCCACCTGATCACGATCTTTATTATTTGTGCCGTCGGTATGGGGTTGCAAGCCGTAAGTCATCCGATTGGTTGGGGTACAGACATTATCACGTTTGTATTTTGGGTTGGTATCGGACACGCCGGAACGCTGATTTCGGCGATTCTTTTTCTATTTAGGCAAAAATGGCGAACGGGCATTAATCGAGCTGCTGAGGCAATGACAATTTTTGCGGTGATGGTTGCGGGTTTATTTCCATTAATTCATACCGGCCGCCCTTGGCTTGCATTTTGGTTGATCCCTTATCCAAACCAGCGGGGTCCACTGTGGGTGAATTTTAGGTCGCCATTGTTGTGGGACGTATTTGCAGTTTCGACTTACTTAACAGTATCTCTTGTGTTTTGGTATGTCGGAATGGTCCCTGACATTGCGACTATTCGCGACCGCGCTAAAAATAAAGTTCGTAAGTTGATCTATGGGGTGATGTCTTTAGGATGGCGGGGGACCAATCGTGATTGGCAGCACTATGAGTCTGCCTATCTGATTTTGGCGGGCCTTGCAACCCCGCTTGTGTTGTCGGTCCACTCAATTGTGTCTTTTGACTTTGCCGTTTCTATGTTGCCGGGTTGGCACACGACGATTTTCCCGCCCTACTTCGTTGCAGGCGCGATCTTCTCCGGTTTTGCCATGGTGGTGACGTTGATGGTATTGATTCGAATTGCATTTCCCCACATGAAACACTACGTCACTGTGAACCATCTGGAGGTCATGAATAAGATCATTATGACGACCGGTATGATGGTTGGATATGCCTATGCATCTGAATTTTTCATTGCTTGGTACTCTGGCGTTGAATACGAAAAATATGCGTTCATAAACAGAGCCTTTGGCCCGATGTGGTGGTCTTATTGGATTATGGCGACCTGTAACGTGATTATCCCACAAGTATTTTGGTTTAAAGCAGCTCGTCGAAGCATTCCAATCATGTTTGTTGTTTCGATTTTTGTAAATATTGGTATGTGGTTTGAACGCTTTGTTATTACAGTAACGTCGCTACACCGAGATTTTTTGCCAGCAAACTGGGGCCCATTTAAAATGACATTGTATGATTTTGGCCTCCTGATTGGTAGTTTCGGTATGTTCTTTACGTTGTTTTTGATCTTTATTCGAGTACTGCCAATGGTAGCGATGAGCGAAGTTAAGCCCATGCTCAAAGTTGGCAAAGAGAAGAACCATCACGGAGGTCATTAATGGCAAAGAAAACAGTTTCTGGAATAGTGGGTTTCTTTAAAGATGACGATGCTCTTTTGGCGGCAGCGAAGAAAACATATGCGGCAGGATATAGAAACTTTGACACGCTTACTCCGTTTCCAATTCATGGAATGGATGCAGCAATGGGGCTGAAGCCGTCTTTTATTCCCTGGTTTACATTTATCTCAGGTCTCATAGGCTGTGCGTTTGGCTTGGGCATGCAATGGTGGACCCACTCGGTAAGTTGGGCATTGAATATTGGTGGCAAGCCTCTTTTCTCTTTAC
>CAUJEF010000153.1 GCA_963169515.1 Bdellovibrionota bacterium | reverse complement strand
ATAATTGAAAATCTAAGTACAAATGCAACCGTTGAAGTAAATGGCGCTAAATCTGCCAAGGCATTCTTAAACCCAGGATCAACTATCACAATGGGTAATACTCTTATCCGCTTTGAAGAAATGAGTGCGTTACCTGCTAAGGTAACAGGCCCTATTAGTCTTGCCCCTAGGACTTCAACATCGGGCTTGGGCAGACAGAGCCCAAAAAGCAAACTTCCGTTTTACATAATCCTTTCTACCGTTATTATTGGAGGTGCTTGGCTATACAGCCAAGATGAAAACAAAGGCGCAGGAACACAAATTCTTACAGATGCAGACATTGATCAGCATATCGACGATTCAAAGCGCCGCCAAGAAGATCTCATCCGCCAACAGGTTGTATCCAAAAAAAATACAGGCCAATACCAAGAAGCAAATGCTGCATATTTAAAAGGACTTCGAGACTATAGAGAAGGCTACTACTCTCGAGCATTGCAGTCGTTTGGCGCGGCAATCGCAATTTTCCCAGAACATGAGCTTGCGCAACACTATTATAATTTATCAAAGAAGCGTCACGATGAATTAGTGCAGTTCACATTTAATGAGGCCCAACGGTTCATGGAGCAGAATAAATACCGAGAAGCGCAGTCCTCATATCAAAATGTGATGATTTTAATAAATGATCCTACTAATAAAATTTATCAAGAAGCAAAAGAAAAGTTCAACGAAGTAGGCTTAATCATTCGGAGTAGCGAATAATGGCAAAGTTGATTGTTTATCAAAAAGACAATGAAATTGCTACTCTTGAACTAGAACCAGGCAAAGAATATTCTGTAGGTCGTTCTGCGGACAACGATCTTTGCTTGAATGACGAGGGTCTATCTCGCCAACACTTTAAAATTTCCTACGAAGCAAATAAATGGATCGTTCGCCTGATCGCTCGCTACGGGGACATTATCTATAATAATTCACCCCAAAAAAGCTTTGATCTAAAATCCGGCGATACTTTTGCTGTAGCCATATATATTTTTAAATTCGAATCAGAACCGGTGGATGCCGGCGCAGAAACTGTACCACTCCAGACGGATGACCACACTGATGCGATTGTATCAGTAGATGATAAAACATTTGTCGCGGACAAGACCTCTGTGAACTGGAGCGCTGGAGTTCCGTTCCTCAAAATTACCTATTCTGATAAGCACAGCGAGACCCTTCGGCTTGAGGGAGAATACTGGGTTATCGGCCGCGATAAGAACAATGAAATTTTTATTGACGACCCAAAATCAAGTCGTACACACGCAGAAATATCAAAAGCAGGATCGATATTTACGCTCCGAGATTTAAATAGCTCAAATGGCGTCACCTTTAATGGGCACAAATTAGAAAAAAATATTCCGACTCCGCTTATGTCTGGAGATGAGTTTCGAATCGGCAACACAATATTTTATTTTGAAGTTCGAGACCCCCACTTTGAAGATAAAATGAAGAACCTTCCCGTTGAGCACTCGAGCACCAGCTGGGGGCAGACGGTCTCTAATCACCTGGGCTTTCCTACACGCGGTACTGCCGCAGTGCGATTAGATCAAAAGTTGCCTATTTATAAAAGACCTATCACATTCGTGATCACTGCCGTGATCTTGCTTTCCTTCGTATTCAGCTCCGAAGATCCAAAACCAAAGCGTCGTGTTCTGCTTAGCGAAAAGCAAATGCCATCAGTTAACAAGGAACTGACCTCTGAGCAGAAAAAGTTTGTTGAAACAACTTTTAAGCTCGCAGAACAGTTTTTCATGAGCCAAAGGTATGAGTTGGCGTTGACAGAAATAGACAAAATTCATCAGATTATTCCACAGTACGAAAATTCGCGCGAGATCGAAGCTCTATCGAAAGAGGCTATAGAGCTTAAAATGACCCAAAAAGAAATTGAGATGCGAGAACAACAAGAACAAGAGACTCAAACCCGCATCCGAACTATTGTTAATGAATGTGAAGATCGATTTCAATCAGGCACAACGTCACCGGATGCTATTCGAGATTGTCTCGTTGGAGCTTTAGACCTGGACCCAGGAAACGTCGATGCCCAAGCACTAATTTCACGCGCCGAAGACGCTCAAAGAACACGGGAGATTCAAATGCAGAATCAAGCTGCATATAATGGACAGGTGCAAAGCGGAAAGACTTTGTTCAGCAAGGCAATGAGATTCAAAAATGATGGAAAAACCAGAGAGGCCATTGAAACTTTTCAACGTCATATTTCCATGGCATATCCAGACCCAGAAAACTTAAAAATTAAATCTAAAATAGAACTTCAAGATCTAAAACAGGAGCTTCAAACCAAGGTGGTAGCTTACAAAAAAGAGGCCGCGGATTTCAAATCTCAAGAAAAACTAAAAGAGGCCCTGGCTAAATTAAAAAAAGGGTTGGAACTAGACCCAAAGAACTCAGAGCTGATTGAACTTCAAGGTGAATATACCGTCTATCTTAGAAAAAACATGAAGGCTCTCTACGAAGACAGCGTTCTCGAAGAAAACCTTGGGAATATCGAGGCCGCGAAAGAAAAGTGGAAAAAAATTAAGTCTGAGGATATTAAAAC
>CAUJEF010000152.1 GCA_963169515.1 Bdellovibrionota bacterium | reverse complement strand
TGCAAAATCGTGTGAGCAATCAATCACTACTGCAAAAATACAGATTGCAGCTCAAAATAAACTTACACCGGTCCCAGTGCACAATATTAAGGGACAAATAATTAAGTTCCAATATAAAGACCAAGCGAATCATATTCTAACGCCAGAGGAAGAAGCTGCGATTAATTTGAACGTCGGGGATGAAGAGGGTGTAGCATGCATGCTTGAGTACCTTACTAAGAATTTCAAAACGTCTGAGCAGCGTTTTCCGGATATTAAAGCAAACATAGATAAACAAACTGAAAAATATAACGCCGAAGTTCGTGATTACGGCCCAGCGCCAGATGTAGCCCTGGCCGATTCTGCTGTTGTTAACCCACCTCTTAAAGGGAACTATGCTAATGCAAAGGAGACCCATAACCTTGTGGATATTGCATTAAAACAAACTGCGGGTATGGATTCATCATTCACCATTACTAATGGTGTGTTTCCGGTCAGCTCGGGCCTTGCGGCAGGTTACCTAGAAAATCTACCATTTTCTAAGTTTTGGCTTGATAAAAAAACAGGCAAAGTATCAAAGGCAACATACGAAAAACGTAATTTTGGAGCTGAATATGCCCGTGAGCAGTATTCGGGGAAAAACATCCATAAACTATGGGTCGATGAATTGTTGAGTATTTGTAAAAAACCAGGTCCGCAAGAAGTAATTTTGCATTCAGCGTACTGGTTCCCGTCTTCGAATCTTTTAATGGCGCTTGGAAAAATGGGCCGCATCTTTAAAGATTCTAATGATATCGACGAACAAGGCGGCTGGAGAAATTTAGACTGCCACAATGTTACCGTAAAAATCATCACGAATTCTGTAAAATCAACAGATCTAGCGCCCGTGAATATGTACGCAAGCTTTGCGATGTATTCTTTCTATCAGGCTTTGGAAAAGCGAATTCAAGCGGACCAAAAAGCCGTGGATAAAGAAAAAAACGCAAAACGCAAGGCAGATAAAATTGCTGAAATGAACAAGCGTGCAAAAATTGAATATTATCAATATTCAAACGCACCGACACAAGTAGAGTTAAATGGCGAAAAATTCGATCAGGTGTTTTCGCTTCACACAAAGCTTTCATTGATTGGTGACGATGTGATTGTTGGTTCGGCAAACGGTGACATCCGAAGTTTTGCAATGGATTCGAATAATGCGTTTATCATTCGAGGCGACGCAAACTTCGCTAGTCAATATCGTAAATTTATCAATACGCTTATTAAGACCTACAAGATTGTTCGTGTTGATACGGAATTAAAAAATCCAATGACAGGTCAAACGGAATTTGTCGGATTTCGCAACCTAGATCCGCGTACTTTGAGGGCCGAGACATTCGAGGCGATGAAAGAAAACCGTTTCTTTGCTGCTTATAAAGCAAATCGAATCGCAAAAATGTTCGCGGCGGCTGGGATTGACCTTAATACTGTGATTCCCACGCCGGCAATTTTACAGGAAAAGGGCTTATCAATTGCGGGATTAATGATTGCTGCGTCGTCAGGGATTGATCTTCCGAACGAGCTTAAAAGTGTATTGAAAATGGTTCCCGGCTTTGACGTGGAAAATCCAACTTTGAATGTATTGTATGCATCAACCTCATCGACTGTTGCACAGCAGATTCAAGGCAGAGTTAAAAATCTTGATGCGAAGTTCGATGGATATATTAATATTCTGTTGAACTATCTTGAAAATGTTCGAAAACGTGTGGCGGTCATGTTGCTGCAAATTAACGAGCCAATCGTAAGTGAAAACCAACCGTTGCCGCCAACAAGTTCAGAGTTTCGCACTATTGTGGATGAAAACACGGCAGAGCCCAAACAAATGAATGATATGCAATTTAGAAAGTTTATCGAAAAGGCAAAGCAAGATTACGATCGTTTGTATAAGGCGATCTAAAAGAAAAGGCTGGCTGGTGAAAGTCAGCCTTTTTGTTTCAATCTAGGCGGCGACCTTGAATTTCATTTTATTGGTAGGTGCCCAATGCTTCCTCATTTTCATGTAGCGGTTATAATCTTTTTTGAAATGAGTCGTGTACGTTTTTTGATATTTAAAGAACAATTTGTCTAAGAACTTATAATAATTTGTGTACAAATAGTTTGTGAAAAACTTGTTGTACCAAGTCGTCGACACGTTTTGGCCAATCCAATACTTTTTGCCGAATGAACGGATTTCGCGATTAATATATCCCCAGTATTGTACGGCTTCTTTTGAGTGAATGAAGTTGCCGACAAAGATAGTTTTTTTGCCAAAGCAAAAGCCAATTTCATATCCTTTACCCACGTTAGTAAAATACGTATAGCAATTGTATTCACCAATCTTGTAGTATTTTTTTCTCATTATATCTCCTTCTGGTTCAGGTATCTCAGACACGAGCACCCTTTTAAATTAGTTATGATTTCATCGGTTTAATTGAATCTGATTTAAAGAAATAATTTGGTACGTTATAGAAAATTTTAATTTACTTCAAAGGTCTTAATGCGGTATTCCTTGCGGTCATGGTTCAGCTTTGCCTGTACATAATATTTCTATCGCTATCTTATTCCCACTCATTTGAATTTCTGGGGACTCTCATTGGCAACGCAGACGTTAAGACAAAGATAGATTTTGACAGCAGACTAAGTTCCGCATCAAACACAAATTATCTGGGTGCAAAGCTCGACCAGTATCGAAGCCAAACATCTGTTTATGTTCCCATTTACCAAGAAGGTGGGGAGGCGGCTGGCTTTTCGACAGATGTCCAGGCCGTACATTTTCATGGTTACAATTTTGAAACAGATGCGCGCAACGACATGAAAAATAGTTTTGAGGCCTACCAGTTTGGAACCTTCTACCGTAAAAAACTGGAAAATGATCGGGCGGTTGCGTACTACGTAAATTTTAGTACACGCTCGAATCGACCGTTTGATCGAGCAGCAGACAATAGCGTCGATATTTTTGCAATTTATAGGATTCAAAAAACACTCACAACAGACCTTGTGTTTTTGATCGCATATACGAATAATCGTACAGTGCTATCGGGGATTCCGGTTCCTGGATTTGCATACGTTTGGAATCCCAAACCAGAACTTTTTTCAGTAATAGGTATTCCTGCCAACTACATACTTTATGTTCCAATGGATAACCTTGTGATTTCAGCAACGGCCATCTTGCCAGTTATCTTTAAGTTTGATGTGAATTATCGATTTTGGGGACCGTTGCTTGCCTATGCAGGCTGGGATGTGGATCACCACTATTATTTTGCTTCGGATCGGGTTGATGATAATGACAAAATTATCCTTGATGAAAAGGGTATCAACGCAGGGATAAAAATGCTTTTTTCAAGAACGTCTTATATCACGTTGGGCGCGAACTATGACTATTACAATACGATTTTTGAATCTAAAAGCTACTACGGTAAAAGGAACTGGGCGATAGATATTGATCCCCATTGGAACCTTGACTTAAAGGCGACGTTTAGCTTTTAAACACCGTAGTGACAATTTTGTTTTAATGGCTTCTGGCCTCTGTTTTTTTAAAAAATAAGTGTAAAATCAATATGTTATGGATTCTGGCGGGGTCTGTTCTTTGCAAGCTATGCAATTGTACCTGTGTATACAAAAAAGAATACCTTTATTTTAAGGAGAAAAATCGTGGGCGCGAAGAAAGCTTTGAGAAAATTTGGTTTAGTGACTTTGTTATTGTCGATCTCAACACTGGCTGTGGGGTCGAACACCGAAGCGGTAATTGTCGGCCGAGCCATCAAGGACAAGAGCTTGTTAAACAACATGACGCTAGTCAGTCGCAACGGCAACAAAGTTGGACGATTGTTCCATGGCGAGCAGGATAGCCTAGAAACAGACGTTCTTTATGGGGTAACAGACCTCGGGGTTGGTACTGATTTAGCCGAATACGATATCGGCCAGGATGGGAACGTAAAACTAGGATTTGATGTTCGTCCCCGTAAACGAGTTTTTAATATAAATGCGGGAACTGTTAAGGATGGCGTTCCGTCTGCGGATGCAGAGTCCTATTTCATGGTATTGGACACATTTCAAACGCGCTTATCTGCAAGCGGAAATGTAAAAACAAATGATATTGGTGACGGTGTGAGTGGTGGCATTCGCCCATTGAGTTACGATGCTATCGAAGTCGTTCGCAAAACATCAATCGTTCGGGATTCCACGGCAAGCCGAAAAGAAATCGAAAACACGCGAGACCGTTTGGCCCCGCTTCGTGCAAAGCCGATGGATACATCAAAGCCCAAATTCAAAGTTAAATTCATATCAGCGCTAAAGGCTGGGTTTAATATTTTAACAATGGGATATTTGAAGTTAGGTGAGGCCTTTGCAAGCATTTACAGAAATTTTGCTGACTCGACGCTGACGACTCTGATCTCACAAGATCCATTTGCTTCTGTTGACATGAAAAATCGTCTGTTTTACGTAAATGATCAAACCGTCCTTAAAAATTTGAATTATGGTGAGACACTAAGTATCGTTCGATACAAGCAGTTCGGATACCTTGGAGCTGGGCTTAAAACCGGAATATTGAAAACGGGCGTTATTCCAATGCTCAATGGTATTACTGAGCGCACAATTGAGCGCGTTGCCCCGTCTTCGGAGTGTAAGTCACAAAAACAAATCGGCGGAAAAAACGAATGCTCTGATGTATTGGTCACAATCCGCAAATCAACACAGACGGGATGGGAGTGGACCCAGCTTCGCGCTGCTGCAGATCTGTTTGCTGGCTTAAGTTTCAAATTCCTGACTCCAAAGCGAAGAGCCGGAAAATTCTATGAAGTGGAATGGGTGTATCGAATCAATTTGGCAGAACAAGATGGCGTCGATGCATTCAATCAGATTACAGATAAGTTTGATCCAGAGTGGGATACAATGGATAAGATGACCCCATTGCGAGGCAGTGAAAATGTGAAACTTGTTTCAGCTGGATGGAGAGGAAAAGATCCCGACATAGTTGACGAACAGCAAGTGGATCCAAAATTTAATAAAGACTCATGCATGAGGGCAGACAAACTTCTTTCAAAGCTTGAAAAGGCCGTTGATAAAGGTGCAGATCCGCGTCGAGGTTGTTTTGTGAAGTATGATGGAAAGCTTGATCTTGTTCTTTATAAAAATCAGTGGAGAATGAGTCAGGATCAGTATGAAAGCTGTATGGTGAATTATGAACTGGCCGAAAAAGAAAATCGTCCGGTTGTAAAGATGTGTGAATCCAATGGGATCAGTCAGGAGTATCACAGAATTAGAAACGACGCTAAGCTGCGAATTCGTTTTGCACTAAAATATTGGTGGCGTTTATTTATCAAAGATATTCAGATGTACTCAGACAATGAAGCGAGTTTCCGTGGTGTGGAATTCCGGGCAGACGGTCAAGACAAATTATACAATGGCGGTAAGCCTGCAGATGGCGAAGATAAGGAGCTTCAATCGGTAAATACGCATTTTTGGACTGAAGCATCCGATCGCCGCATGGAAGATTATAAATACAATCGTGCGATATTGCGAAACACCGCGATGTTACTTGCGGTAGATAATTTGCCAGAGCTTTATGAGACTGATGAAAACGCGAAAAAACTAAAAGAACGTATCGACGAACTTCGAGCGGCTGATCGAGACCCGATCGAAGGCACCCGTCAGGCTGTGCTTGGCGATGTATATATGTCAGGGAAATTTTCTAATCATATTTTGACAAAGTCCTCAGAAGAGGTAAGGGCTGTAGTCGCAGAGATGATCACGGGCGGTCATTCATGGGATCAATTGATGAATGCGCACGGAAGCTGTAGTGACTTTAAGTCTAGCTACGGCATTAGCATGGGTTTTGATTGCGAATCAAAACAATTATTAGCGACAAATCTGCTGCAGTTGTTCCGCGAGGTTCAGGCACTGAACAATCATGGTAAAATCGGGAAAATGTTGTCTGCGTACACTGAACGGAACCGCCCACCGTATCTTTCATATTTAATGCTTGTATTGGGAAAAGATGTGGCTGCAGAAATGGTCAAAAGCGGTGATCTGGCATTGAGAATGCGTTCAGAGGCGTCTGATTTTAAGCCACTTGAGCAGATGACCCAGGAATTGGTCGGCGCGGTAGAAAAATTACAGATGATAACCGCAGTGGGACGTCCTGAGTTTGGAAACCCTCCCAAGGGTTTACCACGTCTTTTTAATTACAAGGTCAAGTTTGATAAATCGAAAAATCCTACGGATCCGAATTTGATTCTTTTGTTCGAATCAAGTGTCGCGCAATCCAACAGTGGTCAGAAAATAGCTGCGCGCGGGTATTTACAAGAATACCGATCAATTCGTGCTGACAAAAATCCGACAGCATTTGAAGTTCAAGACCTTTCACCAATTGATGGTCGAATGGGCTTGTATCAATTTGCAGCGGATATGGGGCCAATTTCGAAAATTTATCTTCTTAATGAAAAGGGTCAGCCCGTTCCATTAAGCCGAAATAAAAATTACGTATTTCAATTCTATTTGATGGAGCATCAAGAACAATTGCCATTTGGCAATGGTGATTTTGAACCAAAGATTCTCACCGAGCCCCGCGAAACCTCCCCTTGGAAACTCCCATAAAAGGTACGCCGTTCCCTTTCAAGAAGCGACGAGTCAGGCGTCCGGATACCGGGCTCTTCGTTCACCAGGCTTAATTTAATGTGTGCTGAGGTGGAATGGTCACTTTGCATAATCTGTTAGTATGCCTCGGAAGAGAATTATACCTAATAGCGAAAGCTTTTATCATATCTGTGGTCGTTGCATAAATAAGGAATGGTTTTCAATTCCAATGGCTGAAGTGTGGGAAATTATGAGCGATTACTTATATTTCATCCACCATGGTTTTGGCGTCAGGATTTATAGTTTTGTTCTTATGCAAAACCACTTTCATGCGATCATGCAATTTCCCAAAGGGAATATGAGTTCGGCGATGAATTATTTTATGCGCGAGTGCAGTCGAAATTTCGCCCAGAGCGCAGGAAGGATAAATCAAATTTGGGGCAGTCCCTATTTTAAAAGTGAACTTAACAGTTACCTGTATTTTCTGACAGCATATAAATATCTCTATCGCAATCCTGTAGCGGTTGGGTTGGTGAAGAATGTAGAAGAGTATGAGTTTAGTACGTTATCCGGCCTCTTGGGGTTTCGAAAAATTCATATTCCGATGGAAGAAGATACAGTTTTATTTGATGACATAGAGGAAACCATAAGATGGCTCAATGAGGGGTACTCAGAAGAACAACAAAATGCGATTCGCAATGGCCTGAAAAAGGGCAAATTTAGCATAGTCAATCCCGACAAAAGGCGGGGGCTTGAAATTAAAAACATTATTGGAAACTTTAAAGTTGAAGGGGAACTCGTCAATAGGGCAAATTTTGCGCCGTTTCCTGAAAGGGAACGGCGTACCTTTTAAGTTTGGGGAGGGAAATTCCGATTTTGTATTGTCTAACGGCTAATTTTTAAGGATGTACGTGGAACCACGAGTGCTCAAAAAAGGTGAGAAGCTTTTCGATGAAAAAGACGTTTTGGATAAGGTCTTTCTTGTGAAGTCCGGACGTCTTACGGTTTTCATCGAACGGGGCGGGAAGCGTGTGGACTTGGGCCTTGTTACTGCAGGTCATGTGATCGGTGACAAAGCGATGTATGCCGGCGGCCGGGTTGGGTTTTGCGTAATGGCATCTCAAGAGTCCAGCATTCTCGAAGTTCCAGTTTCAATTTTGAAACCGCATCTTGATAGTGGCCACCCTGTGATGAAAATGCTTTTAAAAGGCTTATCCGATCGTATTCAAGAGATGCAGAAAACCATGATTAACGGGAAAATGGACGGTGATACAATCCCATGTTCTGAAAGACAGGTGACACGCGTATTCAGCGTTATTGCGTTTTATGCCGCACAGTCCGGAATAAAAGATGAAAAAGCAAATGTCATCACCGTATCGTGGAACGCGATGAAAATGTTTGCAACACGTATGTTTTTAGAGTCTCCAGTACGATTGCTACAAGCCGTAGAACTTTTAACAAAATTGAAACACGCAGAGATGGTATACAAACACGACGAAATCGAAGACGAAGACGTTTTGTCTGATATAAAAATACCAAACGTCGAATTTATCCGCGAATTTGCCGATTTTTATCAATACAATTACTACAAGGGCGGGGCGGGCGAAATTCTCAAAGTCGATGAAACTGCGATGAAAATTTTAAAATATACCAATGAAATTACGAAAGATCTTGAGATCGACCGTAAGGGCGGTTCAGAGATGCCCTACGAAACATTCGCTAATGAAATGAAATCAAAATACAAGATGGAATTGAAGCCGATGCATTTTGATATGCTTGAAAAAAAGGGCTTATTTATGAATCGAAAAGCCCGAGATGCGGGCGTCATTTTGCAATTTGATAAAAGAGAGTTCATGAAGGTTTACACCTATTGGCAGATCATACATGAAATAGACAAATGGAACGCGCAGGGTTTTATCAATATGCGTGAAGAGGCCGAAAAGGCAGCTGCCGAAGCTCCGACAGCGTGTCCTGAGTGTGGAGTCGAGGTCCAAGCCGCACACAAATTTTGTGCGGCTTGTGGATTTAAACTGGCTGCTTAGCTTGCCTTCATAAGTTCTGTCACGCCATTTCGAATCATCATTACAGCGATAGCTGCCAAAAATAGCTGAAATACTTTCCCAATAGCAATCGCACCCGGTTTTCTGATGATGGCAATGATTTGTTCAGAGAAAAAGAAAACAGCCCAGACGATAAAAAGATTTAAGGTTAATGAAATGATCGTCATGGTGTATCCGACCTTGTCCACCAAAAGAAGAAGAGTTGTCAGTGCGGCTGGACCAATAATCAATGGAGTTCCAACAGGAACAATTCCAATATGCTCGTCAGACCCTGCGGTTCGACGGCCGTTGCTGCTGAATAAAAGATCTTGGATTGATAAAATTAAAAGAAGTAGCCCTCCGGCAATTTTAAAATCTGAAACTGTAATTCCAAGTTGCTTAAAAATAAGCTTACCACCATAGATGAAAAATAGACTAATCAACAAGCCTGTCAGAGTTGCTTGGTTGACAATGGTCTTTCTTCGCATTGTTGAAAGGTCTGAGGTGAGGGAAATAAACGAGGGAAGAATTCCGGGTGCGTCGAGGGCAAAAAATAATGGGATAAATGCGACTAAAAATGTTTCAAGCATGTTTCACCTTAGAAGAATAATGTTCCACCAACTAAAAATCCTATTGATTCGTACTTTGTTCGGACCACGAGATTATCGTACCATGTAGGTTCGTTGAAATACCTGCCGTAGATTCGTAGGAAGCTATAATCGATAAAGGCAGTGCCTTCAACGCGTTCGCCACCGACACGTAAATTTTGCTTATCTGAGTTTTCAAAATATTTTCGATAAAGTCCGCCGATGCCAAAAAATTGTGTAATATAGAGATCCACTGCGATCCCTGCAAACTGAATTTGATATTCATATCTTGTTGTTTCAATGGTTTCGTCGCGATTTTTTAACCCATATTGTAACGTAATGTTTGATGATTGAACAGAGGTTCCGAAAACACGCAAGTGAAATAGGCCGTTCCAGCCCTTGGATTTTTCGTCGGTGGATATATATTGCCCTTCAAGACCCACAATCGAAGCAAACGCACCCAGATATCCGCGTGTGACTCGGAATGTGTCTGTTAGGTCTGTCGTTCGGTTCAATCGGTCAAAACCTGCAGTATCCCCACCCAGATAAAACTCATAGGGGTTTGATGTCATGCGAACAGAAAGCCACTGATCTTGTAATCGAACTTTCCGCTGGGTTTCAAACCAATCTGCCAGGGTCCAACGATCACGATAGCGATTGTCGGCTTTTTTCACAGGATCATCAATGACCTTGCCGCCTTCAGCGGCGAAACCTGAAAGAGAGGGTATCAAAATAAATAACGCCAAAATGTATGTCATAGCTGCACCTTTTAAATTTTATATTCAAAAGCTTAGCGGCTCTAGTTTTTCAAGCTCAGTACTATAATATTCACGACTAGACTTTAATACACCTTGTTATGAGGAAAATTGGACATTGCATATCATTTTCGATATTCGTCTTAGACATACAATTAGGGGGCAAGTTATGGAAATTCTTTATAAACCGACAAAAGAGTTTTCTAAAAAATCGCACATAACAAGTTTTAAAGAGTACCAGGAAAAATATCAAAAATCTCTGAACGATCCTGATATTTTTTGGGGGGAGATCGCAAATCAATTTTACTGGAAGCAACCCTTTTCCAAGGTTCGTAAATTCAATTTCGATTTAAATAAGGGGCCAGTAGATATCAAATGGTTTTTGGGCGGAAAAACAAATATCGCTTATAATTGCTTAGATCGTCACCTAGAGCAACACGGGGAAAAAACTGCTTTAATTTTCGAGGGCAATGACCCGGCAAACACCAGAAAACTGACATACAAAGAGCTGTACCAAGACGTGTGCAAGTTCGCAAACGTACTGAAGGCAAATGGTGTGAAAAAAGGGGATCGCGTATCTATATATATGCCGATGATTTGTGAAGCGGTGGTTGCGATTATGGCATGTGCTCGCATCGGTGCCGTACACTCTGTCGTTTTCGGGGGGTTTTCTGCCGACTCTCTTGCGGATCGTATTTTAGATTCACAGTGCCGGATTTTGGTCACATCAGACGGCTGTTTCCGCGGCGACAAATTGATTGCGACCAAAGATATTTCCGACGAAGCAATGGATATATGCTCAAAAAAAGGATTTTCGGTCACAACCTGTATTGTCCAACACAATCTAAAAAATGCTTATCCAAAAACTTTAAATATGAAATCGGGTCGCGACGTCATTTGGGAAGAACTGGTGGAAACGGCAAGCGCCTCTTGTGAGCCAGAGTGGATGGATGCGGAAGATCCATTATTTATTCTGTACACCTCTGGCTCCACAGGAAAACCTAAAGGCGTACTTCACACGGTTGGCGGATACATGGTGTACGTTGCAACAACATTTAAATATGTATTTGATCATCAGGAATCTGACATTTTTTGGTGTACAGCAGACGTGGGTTGGGTCACTGGACATTCTTACATTGTGTATGGGCCAACATTGAATGCTGCAACCCAAGTCATTTTTGAAGGCATACCCATGTATCCGGATGCGGGTCGCTTTTGGGAAGTGATTGATAAACATAAAGTGACCGTGTTTTACACTGCGCCAACGGCACTCCGTGCGCTGATGGCTAAAGGCGATTCCTTTGTTAAAAAATATTCGCGAAAAACATTAAGACTTTTGGGATCAGTGGGTGAACCAATTAATCCTGAAGCTTGGCGATGGTATTACAGCACGGTTGGTGATGGTCGCTGTCCTATTGTGGATACATGGTGGCAGACAGAAACAGGAGGCATTTTAATTGCCCCGCTTCCGGGGGCGGTCGATCTTAAAGCCGGTTCGGCAACAGTTCCATTTTTTGGCGTTGAACCTGTAATTCTTGACCCGGAAAAAGGAACTGAAATTGAAGGACCATGCCAGGGTGTACTTGCATTAAAACAAACCTGGCCTGGGCAAATGCGCACCGTATACGGTGATCACAAGAGGTTCGAGGAAACCTATTTCACCCAATACAAAGGATATTATTTTACGGGTGATGGATGCAAACGCGATGAAGGCGGATACTATTGGATTACCGGTCGGGTAGATGACGTTCTCAATGTATCGGGCCATCGTATTGGGACGGCAGAAATTGAAAGCTCGCTCGTAAATCATACTTCAGTAGCGGAAGCTGCCGTTGTTGGGATTGAACACAACATCAAAGGGCAGGGCATTTATGCCTATGTCACTCTTCGTGCGGGACAAGCTCAAACAGACGAATTGAAAAAGGTGCTGGTTGCGCATGTGAAAAAGGAAATTGGCGCGTTCGCAGCTCCGGAATTTATTCACTGGGCCCCTGGGCTACCAAAAACGCGATCGGGCAAAATCATGCGCAGGATTTTGCGAAAAATCGCTTCGAATGAGATTGAAAACTTGGGTGATATAACAACGCTTGCGGATCCAGGTGTTGTTGATCAGTTGATTAAAAATCGCTGAGGCTAAAAATTATGATGAGCTTTCCTGCCGTTATCGTGTCAAATATCCCACCAAAAAACGATGGATTGTGTCCGAATATCGGATATTTTTCGCACCGTCTCCTGAAAGGGTACGGCGTACCTTAGTGTTTTGTTTTGAGGGCGCCTTCGTTTTCTTTGATGAATTCTTTAAGATCGTCAGTGCGTCCTAGAAGTTTTTCCCATTGTTCTTTGTAGAGAGTAACGGGAAAGCGGCCCAGTCCATAAACAGAAACAGCTCCTTTTTCGCTCACCTTAAAGCTGATTTCTCCACGAGGGGCTTTGCCTTTGGTTTTTAGCTTTTCGTTTTCTGCTTTTAATTGTTCCAATTCCTTCATCAATTCGTCTTGCGATTTCATATAAAAATCTCCGATGGTGATAGATAATAACAGTCATCATCCCCGAACTTTTTGATTTTAGCACTAGGATTTTTTGTCAGTTTTCGGAATTAACCCTTTACCGGTTTTAACAAGGGTAAAAAACCAATCCTTCAAGCTCGACGTCCAGGGCAGGGTCTCGACTCGGGGCTTAAACCCCTTTTCAGGAAGGCTCTTCATTGCAAGTTTAAATGCTTTTAAATCCGAATTGATCTCTTGAAACATAATTCCATATCCGTCCAACCCCTTGTGCACGGATTTGCCTATGGCTTGCACATCGCAACCCGGGATACTGAATTTAACAGTAATTATGTCGTCGGATTGAATTGTTTTTTGCGTGCTAAGCAGGACACCACCTTCGGAAACATTTTTAATGCGGCAATCGTGTTGGCCGTTTCGATCTGCAAATGCCGCCGCCAAATCGCAAATAAAGCGTGGTTTCTGCTGCCACCATCGCAGTTGTGGTTTGAAATAAATCATCCGTACCGATGGGTGAAGGAAGTACCCGATAGCAATAAGGTTCAGGCACTGTGCAAGTAACATTAGACTGAATGAAAATCTCTCAGGGAACATTCGCCATTGGTCATAAGTGAAAAAAAGAACCACGGCCATAAAGCCCAAAAACAGATAATAACTCCAGTTGTTGAAGGCAAGAATTGAAATACCAACAAGAATTGGCAACAAGAACCAGATGCAAATTTCCCAGAGTGGTCGGTATTCGAAAATTATACGGAAGTAATCAACATATCCTTTGTTAACAAGGCTTGCGCTATAGACAATGTTAAATATCGGCGCGAGGATACAGACGAAGGCGATTATAACTATGGGCCACGGCCTAATTCTCATGAATTTTATGTTTTACTATTTACGCTGTGTGGTCAATAATTAACTTCTAACACGGTCGTCGGAGGTGACGAATGATTTTTGCAATTGCCGGCGTTGTCATAGCTATTTTTATAATTTCTATTTACAACAACTTGGTTAAACTCAGAAACCGATTTAAAAACGCATTTTCACAAATCGATGTACAACTAAAACGGCGCTATGACCTAATCCCAAATCTTGTCGAAACTGCCAAGGGCTATATGAGCCATGAGCGCTCGACCCTTGAAGCTGTTATTCAAGCCCGAAATATCGCTGAAGGCGCACGGGTTAAGGCATCCCAGAATCCCACAGACAGCAACGCTATGAAAAGTTTGATACAGGCTGAGGGGCAAGTTGGCGGCGTCTTGGGTCGCTTGTTCGCACTTTCCGAAAATTATCCGGACCTTAAAGCCAATCAAAATATGCTTCAAATTCAAGAAGAATTGACCTCTACTGAAAACAAAGTGGCCTTTTCAAGGCAGGCCTACAATGATTCTGTTTTGGCTTATAATAATGCGCGAGAAGTTTTCCCCAATGTTTTTATTGCAAACCTGTTTAATTTCCAAGCTGGAGCAATGTACGAGATTGAAAATGTCGCAGAAAAAAAGGCTCCGCAAGTTCGTTTTAATTAGGCGCCAATGAATTTTTTTGAACACCAGGATCGTGCGAGAACAAAGACCTTATATTTGGTTTTTCTTTTTGTTCTCGCCGTCGCGTGTGTCATAGCCGCCGTTTATATTTTGATTTTGTTTTCCTTCTACTCAAAAGAGCAACCGCTAGCTCTCACCATCGAAAGTCTGTGGCGACCAGAGATTTTTTATAAAGTCGCGGTAGGTCTGTGCGGGGTAATTGGGCTTGCGAGTCTGATCAAAATCCTAGTGCTTGCCAATGGAGGCGGGGCAGGGATTGCCGAATACATGGGGGGGAGAAAGGTCGATCCAGGTACTTCTGATCCAGAAGAAAAGCAGCTTCTCAATATTGTCGAAGAGGTCGCAATCGCATCGGGGACCCCGGTTCCCTCTGTCTATGTTCTTGATGATGAAAATACGATCAATGCATTTGCAGCAGGGCTAACCCCCGGAGACTCTGTAATTGCTGTGACCAAAGGTACCTTGGGCTTTTTGGATCGTGATGAACTTCAGGGGGTCGTTGCCCATGAATTTTCCCATATAGTAAACGGTGATGTGAAACTCAATATTCGCTTAATGGGATTATTGAACGGAATTTTATTTATTGCTCTAGTTGGGCGGGGAATACTGAGGTCTACGGGGCGGTCATCACGGGGACGCAAAGGGGGCGGCGGGCAAATTGCAATTTTAGGCCTTGGATTTTTAGTTATTGGCTATATCGGTGTTTTCTTTGCTAACCTAATTAAAAGCGCGGTCTCAAGGCAGCGTGAATTTTTAGCCGACGCTTCGGCTGTTCAATTTACACGAAATCCAGGCGGAATAGCGGGTGCCCTTAAAAAAATTGGTGGCTGTCATCAGGGACGAAGTTTATTTACTCACAATGCGGACGAGGCAAGCCACATGCTTTTTGACTCTGTTGCGGCCTTAAATTTATTTTCTACGCATCCGCCGTTAACAAGGCGAATCCAAGCGATCGAACCGCAGTTTAACGGCCAGTATGTTGAACCAACGCCGATAGATTATACTTTGTCAAAAGAACACGCCAAAGCACTTCGAGATATTTATCCTGAAAAGGCAGCCGCAGCGAAAAAAAAGCCATCACAAATGGTTGGGCAATTGAGCCCTGTAAGCCTCGCGTTGTCGGCTCAAATGATTCAAAATATAAATGAAGATACAGTTCTACTGACAAGGGATGCCGTTCAGGCTCAGGCATTGGTCTTTGCTTTTTTAATCTACGAAGCTGCGGCTGAAAGCTACCCATCGCCGTGCTCTGATTATCTACAAAAAAATGTAGAACCATTTATCTACGATGAAACAGTAAAGACGATTGCAAAGGTCGCTCAGGTGAATAAAACGGAACGTCTGACATTGATAAAAATGTCATTCCCGGCTTTAAAAAATATGTCATTAAAACAGTACGAGAAGTTTAAATCTGTACTATACGGATTGATACTCTCTGATAAAAAGACCCATCTGTTCGAATTCTGTATATCCAGAATGTTAAGCCATTATCTAGACCAACATTTTTTCCCCCAAAAAACAGCGCATCCGACATTCAGTCTAAAAAGCGTTTGGAGGGATATTGAGATTGTTGTTTCGACGGTGAGCTATTACGGCACAACAGACGAGGCTTTGGCCCAGCTCAGTTTTGATCGTGCAATGGTTCCGCTGGGGCGTTCGACAATAAGACCGAGATCCGATTGTTCATTGGAAAACTTTGAAAATTCTATTTCAAATTTGAAAAAGTCGAGCCCTAAAATTAAACAACAAGTGATCGATGCCCTTGGCATTTCTGTGCGCGCAGATGATCAAATTACCATTGATGAATATGAGTTACTCAGAACGGTTTCGAGCCTCTTGGACTGCCCTATGCCACCTATAGTGTTACAGTGAATTCAGGATCAAAGAAATTGGGTGGGAATTTTATTTTTGGATCTAAATTTTCTCGTGCAAAACGAGGGATATTTCCAGTTGAATGAAATCCATTTGCAGCATCCCATTTAAATATATCATTTAGAATGTAACCCTTTTCGTTGCGACCATCGACTTCGGTGATTTCTATAACTCGTCGTTTTCCGTCCGTAGATCGCTCTACCTGAAATACGAAATGGATACAGCTTGCGATATCTTCCTGAACCATTGAAAGTGGCGCATCAGGATTCGTGCGAATGATCATGGCCTCAAGACGTCGTAAGGCATCAAAAGAAGAATTGGCGTGCATTGTTGTCATGCTTCCCGCATGACCCGTATTCATGGCCATAAGCATATCCCACGCTTCGGCTCCACGACATTCGCCGACGATAATGCGATTTGGTCGCATCCGAAGTGCATTTTTTAAAAGATCTTGAATTGTGACTGATGATCCGGCCATTCGAACTTGTCGGGATTCAAGGCGTACAATGTTTTTTGCTTGAAGCTGAAGTTCGGCAGTATCTTCAAGTGTGATGATTCTTTCATTTGTCGGGATGAAAGAGCTTAATACATTCAAAAGCGTTGTCTTGCCACTTCCAGTTCCTCCGGACACAATCATGTTTTGCTGTGCGCGAACAGTCTGATTCATAAAATACAACATTTTGTCATCAATCGTTTTCGTAGCTAGAAGCTGTTTGTAAGTGATCGCCTGTGGCGAAAACTTTCGGATCGTCATTGAGGCGCCGTTGACCGCAACGGGCGGAATAACGCAATTTAAGCGCGATCCATCTGGAAGACTCGTGTCGACGCATGGATTTTTAATGTTAACTTCTCGACCTGACGTTATAACAAGCGCTTGCACCACTTTTAAGAGTGACTCGTCATCTGGAAACTTGGCTTGCGTTTCCATGAGCACCCCATTTTTTTCTACAAAAATTTCAGTGGGGCTATTGACCATGATTTCTGTAATGCTGGGATCGAGTAAAAACACCCGCAGAGGGCCTGTGTCTTTAGTCCAGTCCTCAATATGAATTTGCAAAGCTTCAGGACGCTTAATCATGTAGGATTATTCGGAAAATCAGAGTTCTTTTATAAGGCCAAATTTTTAGTATTTACCGACGAGTAGTTCGATATCTGAGGCGGGCGTGCAATATTAAACCAGCACACGTCATCAGCAGAAGGCTGGACACGCCGAGCAACGTCGACCCCGACGATCGTGCAATACCATAGAGGGCCAATGCCAGAAATAAGAATGGCTTTAGTTCGTAATACATTTTTTCGACTTCGCTGGTATGCCTGTGTTTTGCCACAAGATCCCCCTTTATATTCTATTTAAAATGCAAATGTACTGCCGGGTCGAAGTTCACAGAGCTGTGAAATACTGGGGTTTGAGGTAGTTAGGGTGAATAATGTGTTTCATATTGATAAATAGTTCTACAGCAAAAAGTCCAAGTTTTACAACGATGCGGGGGAAGGGCTAGGCTGTATAGAAAATTTCGGCCATCCTAAATGTGACCAAAATTCTGGAGGAACAAATGAAGAAAATAATCATACTTGTCTTATTTTTTGGCTTACCTGCGATTGCGAACGATCTCTTTGATGATAAGTTGCTTGTTCGTTTTACAGAAGACACGGTTGGTGTTGAGGCTGAAGCAATAATTATGGATGCAGGAATGATTATTACGAACATTATTCCTGAATTGAATCTTTATGTCGGAAAGCCAGAAGATAAATTCACTCCAGAAAAGTTAATTGAATTAAAGGCAAACGTAAGGGTTCTTTATGTAGAGCCCAACCACAAAATCAAAGCCTATGCAAAACCAAACGATCCGAAAGCGTGGTCGGGTGACGCGCTTCGATTGCGGCCGGCATGGGACATATCGACGGGTTCAAAAAATGTTGTCGTAGCGGTTAGCGATACGGGCGTCAAATGGTCCCATGAAGATCTTGCGAATCATATTTGGACCAATAAGGGCGAAATTGATGGCAATGGCAAAGATGACGACGGAAATGGATTTATTGACGATGTTCATGGCTGGAATTTCTATAAAAATACCAACCAATCCAATGATGATAACAAGCATGGAACTCACGTTTCAGGAATTATTGGAGCTGAAGGAAACAACGGTAAGGGTTTGGCCGGTGTAAACTGGTCGGTGACGATTATGCCAGTGAAATTCTTAAGCGCATCAGGCTCGGGTAGCACAGAGGGTGGAATCCAAACTATTCTGTATGCCGCAAACAATGGCGCCAGGATTATCAACGCAAGCTGGGGTGGTGATAGTTTTAATCAGGCAATGTATGATTCTCTTGTCTATGCCGGATCTAAAGGGGTTTTGTTTTTTGCGGCCGCTGGTAATAGTGGGCAAAATACAGATTCAAACCCAAACTATCCATCGGGCTACAAATTACCTAATTTGATTTCGGTATGTAGCGCTGCTTCGACGAACTCAGGCAGTGTTTCATCTTGGTCGAACTACGGACGCCGAACAACACACATTTGCGCGCCTGGTTTAAATATTATGTCTGCATTAAATAACAGCAATAAAGCCTACGGTCGGTTGAGTGGCACTTCGATGGCTACCCCTGCAGTGGCGGGAATTGCCGCTCTTATATTGTCCGTCCATCCAGGGCTTAGTGTTTTGGATTTGAAAAACGCAGTTCTAAATGCTGTTCGTGGATCTTCACTGCCGGTTGCAACGGGTGGGTTGGCGAATGCAGATATGGCGCTTCGACAATTTCAAGGCGGCCCACAGGTTTGGCCTGGCCAGTTTAGATTGGCTAAAAACGGTTCAATTCAATTTACAGCCTACGGTTTTGGTGGGGGCGTAAAATGGAGCGTGGACAATAGCACGTTGGCGACAATAGATGATACAGGAACCTTGGTTGCAAAAGCTGCTGGCAAAATCACTGTGACAGCAACTGGGAATGGCGAGCAGGTGGCCAGTACACGGAATATAGAAATTTTGAAATAACCAGGGATTTGACAGTTGGCTAAAACTGTCAAACAGGTAGACAGGACTTTAGTCCGCAATAAGAGCTGACGATAAGAACTTGTGAAACAAAAGCTTCATAAAATTTCAAGAATTTTAGTGGTTCTGGGCCTTCTTGTATTTTTCAATAACTGTGGCGAGGGTTTTAAATCTTTGAGTTTGAATTCAAGCAGTTGTCCCACAGGTGAGCTTTGCGCCGGAAGCACCCCAACACCTGTGCCGAGTGCTACGCCTATACCATCCGTAACTCCATCCACAACACCACGTCCGTCACCGACGGCAACTCCGTCTGCAACGCCACGGCCATCACCTACGCCTACGCCTACGCCTACGGCAACTGTGCCTCCATCTCCAACATCAACACCCCGCCCGTCGCTAACTCCGGTCCCATCAGTTCCGCCTGTTACAGGAAAAACCGTGACATTGAATCCACCAGCCAATGGTGCTTGCAATGAGGATTTTGAGAACTTAGCCTCGACACTTTTACCTGGGGATCGGATGATTATCCGGGGAGGAACCTACTGTCAAAGCACACGCCGCTCGCTGTCGCTTCGTGGAAATGCACAAAACTATATTACGATCATGGCCGCACCGGGCGAAACAGTTATTTTTAAACAAAATGACCCTAACAACCAAAATAATATTGAGCTCGACAACTGTTCTTATCTGGTAATTCAGGGAATTAAATTTGAAGGTGGAAGCTCAGGCGTTCGATTTATGAGCGGTAATAATATTATTTTCGAAGACAATGAAATTTATAATACTCTAAATAATGCGATTCCAATGAATAGCGGAAATGCCGATTCGATTGTTATTCGAAGAAATCATATCCATCATACGGGTCGATCCGGTTCAGACACGGAAGGTGAGGGATTGTATATCGGCTGCAACAATAACACATGCCGTGTAATGAATAGTATTTTTGAAAATAATTATATTCATGATTTAAATTCGGATAACAGCGGCGGTAACGACGGTATTGAAATGAAGGTTGGTAGCGGTGGTAATATTGTCAGAAACAATGTTATTCACACTCAAACTGGCGTGCAGTACCCATGTATCTGGTCTTATGGGGCAAGCACGGCTAATATTATAGAGGGCAATGTTTGCTGGAATACGGGTGAAGGGATTGTTGCGACATCAAATACGATAGTGAGAAACAACATAGTTGTTAATTCTGGCTATGGCATTGCGTCCTATAACCATGGGCAGGTAAGTGGCCGACGGGACGTCATCGTAACCCACAATACAATTTATAACTCGGATTTATATCTGCAATGGAGCGGGTTGCCTGGGATGGTATTTGCAAATAATGCGGTCTATTCCAATGTCAGTTCATCGTTTGGTAGTGCCATAGTAAAAAATAATTACCTAACAGGAAGTGGCGCTTCAGTTGATAATAACCGATTTTTCAATGGTGGCACTGCGGCGAATGCATTTATCAACGCTGCCGCCATGAATTTTTTCCCTCGCCCAGGCTCCCCACTAATTGGTACCGCCGATCCCGCATACAAGGCAGACATAGATTTTAACGGCCATACGCGAGCTGCACCATTTGACGTCGGCGCCTATGAAACCGACGGCGCATCCAGCAACCCTGGATGGATTCCCGTTGGTGCCATTAAGCCGTAAGATGTTAAGTCCTATCGACAAGTGATAGCATCAAAAGTATATTAAGAGTATGTTAGTGCAGTTGTTGCGTAGGGGACAATGTTTGAAGGTTTGAAAATATTAAAGAATCATCAAATTCAAGATAGCCGAGGATTCTTCCAGGAGCTCTGGAATAAGCGTACGTTTAGTGAGCAGAATATTCATGTAAACTTTGTTCAGACAAATCATTCGCGCTCTTATCCCAATTCTTTGAGGGGTCTTCATTATCAAATTGGTCAAGGAAAGCTTGTCGGAGTTGTTCGCGGCAGCATATGGAATGTGGTCGTAGATATTCGGAATGAATCACCAACTCGCGGTAAGCATTTTTCTGTAGAATTAAGTGAGGTAAATGGTCTGGAACTGTGGATCCCTCCCGGTTTTGCTAATGGATTTTGTGTGCTTGGCGATACTCCTGCAGATGTTCTCTATCATACAACTGATTTTTATAATCCAGCGGTTGAGAGTGGGATTCGTTGGAATGATTCGGATTTAGCTATTCAATGGCCTTCATGCGCCACGATCATTTCTGAGCGAGACCAAGCGCTCCCAATGTGGAAGCAATTATGCACACACAAATGAACAGAAAAATTCTCGTAACTGGGGCAAGAGGATTTATTGGAAGTCATTGTTTGCCGATTCTGATAAAAAAAGGTTTTAAAATCCATGCGGTTTCTCGTGCTTCAGTCCCGGCAAACACTCCACAGATTAATTGGCATCAGGCCAATTTGCTGGATGAGCAACAAGTAGCCGACTTAATAAAAAGAGTTGAGCCGACGCATTTGCTACATTTAGCTTGGCACACGAAACATGGAGAATATGCAATGGCACAACAAAACTTTCTCTGGTTAGACGCAAGTTTGAAGTTGATAGACTTTTTTAAAAAATCAGGAGGTTGCAGAGCCGTTATCGCAGGGTCCATAGCGGAGATTTTATCTAAATCAAACTATTCGATTTCAAAGCTGAAATTAAAGAGTGCTCTTGAAACAGATTTTCGCGGCTTAAGCAGCGCTTGGGGAAGGATATCCTATGTGTTTGGCCCCCATGAACCGCCCGAAAAGTTGATTTCAGCGACTGTTAAAAGACTGTCCATGGGGGAGCGCCCCCTCATTGTCCCACGGAACCCTGCTCATGATTTTGTTTATGTGCGAAATGTTGCTGACAAGTTAGCTGTTTTAGAAGATAGCAATGAAACTGGAACAATTAATATCTGCTCGAAAAGACTAACTTCTGTTGAAAGTATAGTGTCACTTGTGGAGAGGGCGTTTCTAGGTGATGTGCGATCCAAGCTAACTCCTCTAGGGAGAGAAATTTTTGAAACAGTTGAATATCTCAAGGCAACATCATAACGGACGGGCTTGGGACTATAAAGCGGCCCCCTCGTTTGCAAAATGAAGCTTGTTTTTTCAATATTTCATCTTTAAAATTCCAGGCAAATATCACCAGATAGTCAGGATTGTCAAAATTCAGTTTCTCTTCAGAATGGATAGGAATTCTTGTCCCCGGAGTGTAACGTCCTTGTTTGCATGGAATTGAATCTACAATATATTCGATGAGTTCGTTAGAAATACCACTGTAATTCAAAAGTACGCTGCTTTTCGCTGGAGCTCCATAACCGACTATGCGGTTCCCTAAGCGCTTTAGGTCTTTCAAGCACTGTGTTAGAGAATGAGCATTAAATTTTACTCTCGCTGTGAACTCATCATAAATATGATCTACGTTTAGTTCGAGGTTTTCCTCTTCGCGAAGACAAGCGCCAACAGAGGGCATAACCACATGATCACCTGTTTTTCCTACGAAAATTCGAATTGAGCCACCATGAATGGGAATTCTGCTCAAATCAAAGATTTCCATATCGTGCATTTCAAACAGACGAACAAGAGGGGTTAAGGAAAAGTATGAGAGATGCTCATGATAAATTGTATCAAATTGTGTTTTTTCGAGGAGATCCACGAGATATGGAAACTCTGCCACGAAGACTCCAGACCCACGAAGTAAGGTATGCACTCCAGAACAAAAGTCGTGTAAATCATCAATATGTGCTAAAACATTTGTTGCTGTAATTAATTTAGGCTTGTAGCCCTGTAAGATTAGGGTTTCTGCAAGTACTTTAGAAAAAAAATCGCTAATTATGTTGATATTTTTTTTTTGCACGGGGGGGATAAGATTTTTTGCCGGATCAACTCCAAGTGCAGGAAGAGATCTTTTATGAAAAAAGTTGAGAAATGTCCCATCATTGCAACCAATATCTAAGACAAGGTCATCATGGGTAAGCCTAAGCTTTTCAATTAAATCATCAGCCATTTTTTCGAAATGGCTAAGCATCGTTGAAGAAGTCGAGGGGATATATAAATAATTTGTAAACATCAATTCGGGTGGTACAACTGTATTCAACTGAACAAGGGAGCATGATTTGCAAATACTGACACTCAGATCGTATTTGGCTTCGGTTTTCTTAAGCTCATCCTCTAAAAGAAATCCATTCGGAAGGGGCATATCACCTAATGACAAAAATGTGCGGAGTTTTCTGCTATTACAAATACGACACGTCTTCATCTGAACAGCCGCGACTTTGCGCCGAGTTTAGACAGGATGAAAAGCGCAATGATCCTGATAACACCTAATGAGTATAGGGTGCTTTGTTTTAGCGTGGCACCTCGTTTATTACCGACGTAGTGGGTTTTTACGGGCACCTCTGCAATATCTAGATTTGCCATCACCGCCTGTACAATTAGTTCAAAACTAAAAAGATAGTTATTTGAATTCTCTTTATAATTGATACTCTTTAGCATATGCCGGGTGTAGACACGAAATCCTTGATGAATGTCGTTCAATTTTAAATTGAGTGTATACCTTGCAATTGTATTTAGCAGTAATATTGGAATGAGTTTCCATAAATACATGCCGCTATTTATTTGGTCAGTTATTTTTGTAAATCTATTTCCGATTACAAGATCGGCTCCATTTCTAATTTTTTCAATTGCTGCAGGTATTGCAGAGGCGTCATATTCGCCATCAGGATGGAGATCTATTATTATATCCATCCCGTGTTTTTCAGCTAGAGCAAGAGCTCTTTTTAAATTCCCTCCGTAACCTAGGTTATGGGCATTCCTGTACGTGGGTATTCCTAATTTCAACGCCAAACCATAAGTTCCATCTGTTGAAGCGTCATCGACGAGGATCATCGTTTTTACTTCAGACTTAGGAAAGTTTTTATAGAAATTTTCTAATGTCTGTTCTGCATTATACGCGATAAAAATTGCACCAATGTGCAAATCGCAGTTGATCATATTGCAATATCTTTTAGCCAAGCGGCATTGCTAAGGTACCACATGATAGTTTTTCTTAAGCCATCTTCAAAATTGGTGACAAGAGTAAAGCCTAGGTCTCGTTCGGCTTTTGCTGAGTCAATGGCATAGCGATAATCGTGTCCAGGTCGATCTTCTACAAAAGATATCAGGTCTTTGTAGTTGGCGCCATTTTTTCGAGGCTTTAGGGTATTGAGATTCATCGCAATAGAATTGACCACATCGATATTCTTACGTTCAGATTTACCGCCGAAGCAGTATGAGGCACCAGGTTTCCCAAACTCAAGCGCAAGATTCAGGCCGCGGGTGTGATCATCTACATATATCCAATCGCGAATATTGAGCCCTTGACCGTAAACAGGAAGATTAGCTTCTCGAATAGCGCAACTTATCATTCGCGGGATTAATTTCTCTGGGAATTGTCTGGGCCCATAATTATTTGAACTTAACGTGACAATTGTTGGTAACCCAAAAGTGTGGTGCCAGGACTGTACAAGATGATCTGCAGCGGCCTTTGAGGCAGAGTAGGGGGATCGAGGAGCATAGGCTGTCGTCTCGCTAAATATTCCAGAATCATTTAACTCACCAAAAACCTCATCGGTAGATACATGTAAAAATCGGAAGAATCTTTTTTTTTCGGGGTTTAAGTTTACCCAATATTCTCTTGCGGCTTCTAAAAGTCGATAGGTACCGCTAATATTTGTGTCAATAAATTTCCCGGGATCAGAAATGGAAGTGTCGACATGGGTCTCTGCCGCTAAATTAACAATGTAATCGACTTGATATTCTTTCAAGAGTGTCGTGACTAGATTGGAATCGCATATGTCACCTTTGATAAAAACGGCCGACTCGCCGTTGATCACTGACTTGATATTTTGAATCTGGCCAGCGTAGGTGAGTTTATCTAAAACAATGCAGCGATGCCCACCCTCGATTGCTGTGCGCAGCAAAGCGCTACCAATAAACCCGGCGCCACCGGTAATAAGCCACGTTTTCATCTTATTATTAGACGACAATGTGACTATGACTTGGCAAGGAATTATTTTAGGTAATTGTCTAAAAATCTATTTCGGTATAAAAGCACAAGTATGACAGTTGATACCACATTTATTATACCAGCGCTAAACTCAGAAAAGACTATTGGCGCAACTATAGAATCCATTTTGAACCTCTATAGAGGGGGGCGCCATTGCGAAGTGATTTTAGTTGATAATGGCTCTTGCGACCGTACTGTAGAAATTGCGAGAAAATTTGACATCCAAATCGTGAGCTGTAAAAAAAAGGGCGCCGGGTCAGCTCGAAATTTTGGGGTAGCAGCAGCAAAAGGTAAGTTTTTGGCATTTATCGATAGCGATGTTGTGTTAGATAAAATGTGGCTTGATATTCTGCGTCGCAGATTGGACGAAGCTCATTTCGGAATTGCGTTGGGACAGGTCATTCCTGACGGTGAGAAAAATTTTTTGAATGTCTATCGCAAGAAGCTCAATCAATCCCGATATTGTGGAACCGCCATTTCTGTAGTACATCGCAATGGAGTTGGCCCTGCCGTCAATACGGCAGCGTGTATTTATCGCAAAGATTTTTTTGTTGCAATTGGAGGGTTTGATGAATCTTTGGCAAGGTTTGAGGACACTGACTTATCAACGAGGTTGTTTCTTTCTGGAGGAAATATAGTCGCCGATCGTCGAGCCATGGCCAAAGTTTATTTTGATCGAGGGGTAGTGGATTATCTGCTGCGTTTCTACCACTGTGGCCGTGCGCAAAGGTTTTGTGCATTGGCCTCCAGAATGAAAACTTCGGAAGCTTATCGCGTTATATTAAAAGAACTCTTTTCAACAAATTTAAGTGGCTTTTCTTTTTTTGAAAAATGTTATCATCGCGTAAGCAATGTCGCAGGCCTTTTGGGAGTGTTGCGAGTTGCGTTCAGCCCCACGTCTAGCGCTAATATTACTGATGTAGATTTGAGTGAGAGTATGAGAAAAATATTTGTATTGAGCCTAGATGGCAAACGCTTTAGGCCAGCTGAAGATATTAGTGTGATTTGTATTGATCAAAAATTACATCTCTATTCAATGTTTGGAGGGGCTATGAATGTGCTGGACCTTGCCGCCCCGTGCGAACAGCTTCGCTCTAATATTGTTGAGCTAAAGAAAGTAAAATTGCTTCAGCCTACGGAAGATCAATTCATATCGATGTAGTCTGATTGGATCTTAATTAAGTTTTCAGCCAGTAAGTATTCGACTAAGTGTGTGGTTTCTGCGGCAAGATCATCAATATTTATATTATTTTGGGATGCAATATATTCTACAATTGTCTGTAGGGAAGTTTTTCCGTCAATTTTTCTTACGATTTGAGCCACCAAACCATCCAGATCGTAGACGCCAGATGAGCGATGTATCTTGACCAACTGGAGGGAGTTCAGTGAATTGCAAATAAAAATACCTTCAGCAAATCTAAAAGTACCGGGGAGTTGTTTACTTTTCATACGTATTTAGAGTTACCATTAATTGGGCTTCAGGAAAAGGCGAATTTTAATCGGTGGATAATCGAATACAGTTTCTCTATATTGTGCATGAGATAAAATTTTGTCGATCTCTCCGCGAGGTATTTGTTCGGGGAAATTGGTCCATAGAATAGCACGTGGTGGTACAATGAGCTTTTCTAAATCAGCGGTGATATTAAATTCACCGGGAGGTCCATATCCAGCATATTTGGATTCAAGAATCGAAATGAAAGGCCAGGAGGTTGCAATTGTGTCCGCACTTCTGAGTTCCGTCTTAACTGTAGCTATTACCTTTTTATGGACCCCTAACACTTTTATATATTCCATCGTATCTTGATAGCCTGTCATGAAATAAAAGCCTTTTTGGTCTTTGACTTTGGGGGTGCCAATAAATATTGCAGGGACTAAAATAAGTGTTGTTATTATGGCTTTCATCCTTTTTGAAGTCGAGCCTGCAAAGCAGATTTTGATTAAAAGATATAATATAAATGGAAAACCAGCAAAAAAGTACCTTGGCAGGGCAAGTGTGTGACTAGAAAATAGAGTTAGATTTGCAAGTCCAATAATCAAACAGTAAGCGTCAGATGCAGAAACTCGAAGCGCCTTCCGATTCAAGAAAAACATGATTGAAGCAAACCCCAGCAAAGGCAGAATTCTATAAGGGACTATGAAGGCTCGATTGAGAATGTCTAGTCTCTCAAAAAGGTTTAGGAAAAAGTTTATGTGACCAGAGTCGATTGTTAAATGATTAAAAAATAATCTGGTTTTCAAAAAGGTGATGAGTATGGCCGTCGAGAAACCGAAAAAAGGCCCGAAAGAGGCCAGCCATTCATTTTTTTTTAACTTCTTATTTTCATATCGATAATAAAAAAGAACTGCAGGGGTGAGAAAAACTGCAGGTTCCCTTGCGAGTCCGCTTAAAAAACCTAGAATGAAAATGGTTACATATTTATCTTTATAAAAGGTAAGGGCATATAGCACAGCAGAGTATAAGATGAAGAGCTGAGCATCGCCGATATATTGTACAAAATAAACTTCAACAATGGGTGTTAGCAGGAAAAATACCGTTGTCACCTGGGCAGTTGTGGCGTTCTGCCTGCTTAGAACTTTGTAGAAAAAAAATAGCCCAATATAGAAAAATATTACATTCAGGACGCGGACAACTACAACGTGGGGTCCAAACAGCCAAAGGAATGGAAGATAAAATAAATGCAGCCCCGGCGGGCGATCAAATTTTGTAGGGGCAAGAGAAAAGAAGTTCCCGTTATTTTCATACATCCAAAAAAGAGGCCTAAAATACACCTTAGTTTCATCCCAAAAAGCTGGCAAGTTAATCCTGCCCCATGCGGAAAGAACTAAAAACGAACCGACCAGAAGTAAGAACCAATTTTGCTTAAATAGTTTTTTCATTTCGATGAGCTGCCAATGCCTGTTCTCGCTCCAGGAGAGCGAGGACTGTAAGTAATAATTGAGTTTCATGGATGACACTGTTCTGGCTGAATATACGGTTATTCATAAGGTGAAACATTCTCTCAAAAAATACAGAAACTTCGACCTGAATAGATTTGTTTTTCTTATTTTTTCTAAACTGAATAATTGCATCACGGCGCAAGTGCGAACACTTTTTATACGTAGCCCAACATTCATTACGTGCGTCCAAGGTGCGTTTCATAAGCGAGCGTCTGAGATCTTGATACGATGCTTTAGATATTCTGTCTGATACACTTGCGATGGGTGTTTGTTTTTTTATAATATTTTTAATTTCTAAAATATGATCCCCATAACTTGGCCAAAACAAATGGGCATAGCTAAGCGCGCTCATTGTCAAAAAATCGAAGGTTTCGGCATCGAGGGTGTGATCTTTAAATCTGTTCTCTGGAGAAGACTTAAGGAACCCTAAAGCAAGCCTCGTATCTATAACGCTAAGTTTTTCAAAGATATTTACCCCTTGGGGGCCGCTATAAATTTCGAGCTCTTTAATATATGGACATACTTTGAAATCGCTAATGATTCCATTTGCAAGCCAGCCAGACGCCTTTTTCCACAAGGTACTATGGACATCACGATGGGATTTAATGGAGCTAAAGATGCGCAAACGAAGATGGTAATCTGGTTGATCAAAACGAATAAAAAAATAGTTGTTAATTTTTTGACTCTTTAAAAATGGAGCGAGTTCTGAGCTTAAAAAGTAGTCGTTTTCTGCGCTACAATAAAACTGGAAGTAGATACAATCCGGTTCTACCCTGCGGCGAGTGTTGGAATAGGCAAGGTCAGGTATTTTGAATTGTTTTCGGATATAGGTCTCATTATAGAATGGTAATACAATTTCATTAAAAGCATCTGCGGGAGAATTGAAATCATAGATTATTTCTTCGAGATAAACGGTTGCGCTTTTGCCAGCAAGCTTCTTTAGTCCCCTCTTAAATACAGACACACTTTGATCTGATTTGAAAAAAATAGGAGTTTTTCGATCGTATTCGATCCAGTTTATCTTGTCGGGCAACTTAAGCGTGTTAAGATTGTTGGATTCTAGAGCAGCCAAAATCCTTTTTGGGTCCAAAAGCCAACTTTCAGGCCGACAGACCACTGGACCAAATGTAATTCTTGGAAGATGCTCATTCTGCTCGAGATTACCAAACATAAGTTTAACGTATGGCCACTCTAAATCAGAACGTAGCAGCGCTAAAAACCGATAAAGCACAGCGGGTATTATCGACGTCCCTGGCCAGATGGGAGCGCTTAACTGAGGTACAATTTCTTTTTTTAAAGAATCGGAGTAGAGGACAAACCTATTGTTTCGAAGAAGGATATAGAGATCGTTTAATTTGATGTTCTTGAGCTTCGCGTCTGGTCCGGAAAATAATCTTATTTCATGGCTTAACAGGGGCGGGCGTTTGGAGATATTTGCTGTGTATCCTGTGTCAAAATTTTCCAATTCAGCAAAAACAAGTTCATCATAACGCGACCGATCGAATTCATTAAATTTTGACAATTCTTTCACCAATAAAGAATCATTTAGGCAGTAGCGAGAAATCATTTTTGCCGCTGACCAGCCGAGAATTCGATTAATCACAGTCGAGTTGTCGAACAGAGAAAAATATATTGTGCCAGAGCTTGGGGTGGGGTCAGAAGCATTCATTATGGCAGAGTCTATTTCAAACAAATCGACCCAATCATGTTGGGTAAGATTAATGTTCCATCCTGGCAAATCATCCTGAGGGGGAGTGGTGAAAAACCGTTTCTGCCAAAAACATTCGAGCAACCCATCAGCGAGATAAGAATTATTGTTGTTGTTTGTAGCATTAAATAGGCTCAAGGCATCCAATAGCGGTACGGCAGAGGTACCAAATTTTAATAGGAACTCTTTTTTGTAAACTCCGACCGTAGAGTTTTGGTTGGCAACATAGGACCTTCGCCCGAAAGCACGAATCATATTTTGTGCTGTGAGCCTGACGCTTTCGACGGTTGTATGGGATAAGCTCTGCGCGGTCCTTGCGGATACCATTACTGTTACGTTGTTGTTTGGTGCTGTGGCGAGGTTTTTGTTGGTGTAGGCGCCCAAGCTGGATCTGTATTTTTCGATTTTCTTTTTTATTGAAGAATGGGGTAGCAGCTTAGCCCAACGGTTAAGATTTGAACTGAACCCACTGCTGCGAGGGTGAAAGTCTGGGAAAATAATTTTGTGCTCAAGCAAGTCCATTACATATGCATGGAGGTTTTTTGAGGAGACGCCTGTTTTTGTAAAAATTTTTGCTATATCGATATAACAGAGATCTTTTTGAATTTGTTTTATGGCGCAAAATGTGTGGCGTGGAATTTTAAGAAAAACTTCTTGATAATCTCTTTGCCCTTTTTCCCATTTCCACGACCATAAGCGAATAGTGGTTGAGTTCAAGAAACGAATGGTTGGATTTAAAAAAAATTTTGCATTTTGAAGAGTTTTGACGTCCGATAACAGTTCTTTGTAAATCTTGTCGACTTCAACTTCATCAGAATAAAAATTAAAAATAAGATCATCCAATTTGGGAGGAATTAAGCTATTTGTGTTTTGGATTTTACCGGTTATTGCAGAGGTAAAAGCCCCGAACGGCAAGGTTCGCGATGACATTCTTACAAGATATTGATAGGCTTTATCTATTATCAACTTATCATTTTCTTTTCTACTGTTCCAATGTTCGATAAATACGGGCGAGGCTACCTGGACCGCTTTTAATATAGTGGGATTTGACATGAGCGCGACAGTTTTTTTACGGTCTAGATCGCAGCAAATGGATGCGGGTAAGGTTGGATATCGTACTATAAAAAAATCAGTACATTTAATTTTTGTCATTCAAGCCATTTGCACAAGTTTATTTTTAATAAGGCTATTGACTAAGTCCATCAACTTGCTCTCTACTTGATTAACAGTGGCTTCCGGGTGTTTTTCTTTAAGTAATGCAACTATTTGGCTGAAGCTGTTTGAGCCATTCATTAAATCCCAAGCCTCAGCTGCAACAAAGTCGATGAAAAAAAAACTGTCAGGCAGGCCTAGGCGTTGAATTACTATTTTGTTTTTGTTTACACGCTTGGACAAAACCCCCCTGGGTTTTGTTGGAATCTTATTTTTTGATATTTGGTTGATCATTTTTATTATGGCCTCTTGGCTGGAATCATTTGATGGGACAAAAGCTCTGCAAGACGGTGGCCCTGTAACATTGCTGTATTTCACCAATATTCTTAAAAATCGAAGATTTATCCATGGGGTTTTGCCGACACGTCCATTCAAATTTGGTTATATCAAACGGTTGAGAAAAGCCAATTTTTTCGAGAGTTATTTCAACCGGTTGGGTCACAAAGTCTTCGTAGTAAACTGTTCGAGCTCGATCGCCCAAATAATTCTTTATTTGAAAGTAGGTGATCATTTCCTCTGCAAAAAAATCGATGTAGACACATCGACCATCCTCGCGGCAGGGGGCGATGAGAGAATTTTGTAATAGGTTTGTCCCTTCATTGCTATACCAATGATTTGTTAGCTTACTAATAAGTCGGCTAAGAAGTTGTTGAAATAAGTCTCGTCGTTCAATAAGTAACCATTGATAGCTGTCCATGGCCCAGCGTTGAACATCGGGAGTCATCATAGATGCAAAGAACTTCAGATAATAGCGGTGATAGTTTTTGCGGATAAAGTTAAGGCGTTTATGGAACTGAGGTGACCCAAAGCCGGGCAATCTTGCTGGGTCAGAGATTCCAGCACCCCAATATTCTATGGAATAATCTTTATTTATTTTGTATTTTTGACCTAAATATATCAAAAATTCATGGGCATCGAGTTGGTTGGAATGCTGCTGTATGTATTGTGACGTTAGGCGAAAAAAAGGCGTCGATCCTGAGCGTGCGGTCCCTAGCAGCGCATACGGCTTTATATTCGGTTGCTTATGAGGTGCAGGTACCTGATCCGCCATGAATAATTGGCCTGTGTTGTTTACGTGTTGAGGCTATTTTTTTTATTTGACCAAATTTAAAGTTTTTTTCGGAGCTGCTTTGGGCAGTGGTAGTGGCAGTCCCTTTTTGGATGGCCTTTTTACTTCTTTTGTCATTCGACATAATCCGCCCCTGTAAGCCTGAAGCGTCCCATTTTTTTATTGGCCTGGCAAATAAATTAGAGTTTGGAAAAGGTGCGGCAGTATCATTACATTTGGTATTTAACTAGTACATTGCAGGGCCCGTGGTTTAGCCTTAGTGTAATGGATATGAAGTCGGCCAGTTTACGCTCTATGCTTAGGAAAAGGCGATCGGTTTTGACGAAATCGAACCAAGATGGCAGTGTAACAGTTATTGATCTGAAGGAAATGTCCATATGCTACACAATAGATGGTTTAGCGGCCAAAGCTTGGGTCTTGATCGATGGCAAAAGTTCCTTAAAGCACATTTCGAGTCGCTTGGTCGACGCAGGCAGATCTAAGCACGCTGTTAAAAGCCAGTTGAAAAAATTTGCGGACGAATTAAAAAAGCTGGGGTTAATCACGCTGATCAATCCTTGAGTTTCCATTTAATTGTTAAATACACTTTTAAAAAGAATGGAATTTTAATTGTGGCTTGTCCAAGAATCTGATGTTCCATGACGGGAGTGTCTTCTTTTTGAAGGAGTAGGCCGGTCGTTACATAGCTTTTTGAAATTGAATTTATATGTTTAATTACGTGACAAATTAAGACTTTACCATTCCAGAAAACAATAGAATCAAAAGTCTTCAATTCCGCTGTCAGTTTTTGTATTAAAACTTCCTGGCCATCTTTCAATAGGGGCAACATCGATGTTCCGCGGAGGTCAGTTCGAATGTAGCCGCGCTGGTGGATTTTTGCTTTCAGGCGTTGGAAATCTATTTCAGACATGAATTCCATAAATATTTTCCACTTCGGGTATTCAGGTGGTTTACTATCAGGCGTGTAGAATCGCAGATGGATAGAGTGCCAGTATCCAGCTCAAGTTCTGCATTGGTTGGGGCTTCGTACGGAGCACTTATGCCGGTGAACTCTCGAATTTCCCCATTCCGTGCTTTTTTATATAAACCCTTTGGATCTCGAGACTCGCATACTGTCAAAGCAGTAGTTAAATGGATTTCAAAAAAATCAGAACAAGCACGCCGGGCGTAGTTGCGAGACTCTTCATAGGGCGAAATTAATGAGACAATGGGCACAACTCCAAAATGCTCAAGCCTGCTTGCCCAATATCCGACCATTTTAGTGTGTTCGTTTCGTGCGGACTTCGAATATCCAGTATTTGAAAAAACCTTCCGAATTTGATCACTATCGATATGCTCGCACGGGATTCTATTTTTTTCGAACAAAATTACTAACTGTTGTGCTAGGGTAGTTTTTCCTGAGCTGGGGAGGCCCGTGATCCAAATAACCATTAAACGTTTCCTTTAAGAAGAAAGGCCCCTAAGACCTTTCCATTGTTTCTGTCTGTAATTGTTCCAGCTCCCATCTTCTTACAATTTTGGTAGTCATCAAAATAAATGTCATTAGAGGACATGATAGTGACAATCCCAGTATCATTTATTTCGAGCTTGTCCGTGGCAATTTGTTTCCCAAAGACTTCTAGGTCAAATTTAGTGTGTACATGTTCAATTGTTGCGGGTTGAGTGGAAGCCATCCTCTGAAGCGTAACGTCAATTCCGGCCTTTAGTGGCGTATGTGAAAACCAAATTATGATGGCGTCTAGCCTCTTTGAATGTCGTATTTTATTTTTTAAGGGGACGAGCAGATCCCCTCGATCCAAATTTGTGTTAATTGATAGCGTAACAGCCTCGCCCTTGCTTGCGCTTTTTAAAATGTGTTTATGGTTTCGGATTGAGTGTATTACAATTCTTTTTTTGCTCGGTAGAGCGATATATTCATTTGAAGGCAATAGGGATCCATCGATAACGTGCGC
>CAUJEF010000151.1 GCA_963169515.1 Bdellovibrionota bacterium | reverse complement strand
TTGATTGGGATAAGGTGTTTGAATTATCGGCGTCTGTGCTGTTACTGGATCAAGAAGAAAATCCAATAGAAATGGCTGAAGAATCCCAACTCCCCTATTTAAGCACCCGCGTAACGTCTATTTCCGATGTGCCAAATGAATGTAGAAAACTTGCAAAGGAATTCCAAAATGAAGCTCTAAATGCGTTGGGCAACAGGTGGCATACGATTGCCAATACTCCCGACCTCTCAGATGGTTTGAAGTCTGTTGACGATATTCCCGGGGTATTGGAGTGGATTAAAAAGCCTGAGATCATGTCTGATATTCATAATGTCTATTACATCATTTGGCAAAATCCGTGGATGTACATTTCTAGAGATACTTTTGTGGGGTCAGTGCTTTCAAAATTGGGTTTAGGGAAGTACTTGCCTGAATCCGATTTCAGATATCCCACATTTGAAATCGAAGACATCAACCAACAGAGCTCGCTGTTGCTGTTTTCTTCGGAACCCTACCCGTTTTTAAAGAAAAAAGAGGAAATAGCGAGATTGAATTTCAATAGTGCTATCGTTAACGGCGAGTGTTTCAGTTGGTTCGGGATTCGATCTCTTCAATTTTTAGAATCTAGATTAAAGATAAGCTCAAAATTGTTATAAAAAAAGCCCCATCTGTGAACGGGGCTTTTCGATGCAGATATGCTAATCGGAATTAGTCTTTATTGCCAAGCTTTGCAGCACATTGGCTTTCTGGATTTAGACGTTCCATACCAGTTTCTTTAAGAAGGCGAATAAGGTTTGGATCTGCTTTAACTTTTACTTTATTAGGAGTGTTCGTGAAAACAATTCGCTCGGTGATTCGAACTCGGTTACGCAGAATTCCTGGGCCCGATTTAAATCCAAACGTACCTTTGTTTGGATCAAAGTAGACTCGAAACGCAGTTGTAACAACAAATTCCTTATCGTTAACAAATTCAATGTTTGTTTGACCGTCATAGTTTAAATACGTCAATAAAAATCCTGTATCTTTAAACGTATCTCGAATTACAGCATCAGAGCCGTTAAGCACAATTTTATTGCCCGTGCCCTGTTCCACTGATTTTAAAGGACATTCACTTTCTTGGATAGAAACATCTTTGCAAGTTGCTGTATTTCCAAATATTTGGTCAACAATGGCACGCTTCAAATCGGCGGACGCTGGTACGTTGGAATCTTCAACGCCAATTTCCAAATTGGTTCTTGTAATTACCATGTGGCCGTTTGGCATTTTGCTACGTAGGTCGATCAAGCGGTTTTCTAAATTTGAAAGCTTGCGGTAATCCACGGTACCTACCGATTGGGTATCTGCCGGCAATGTAGTTCTATATGCTTTCATAGCATAACATTGATTTTCTGGCTCGATAACATCAGATGCATCCGGATCATACGGAGCTGGTGGAGGCACTTGCACAGTAGCGACGGGTGCAGATGACGTCTGTGTCGGCGCAGGTGCTGAGGCCGTTGGCGCGTCATTGCAGTTTCCTGTTCTTACTTGTGTTGCGCCGTCTACAGTTATTATGCAGCCAGGAACAGTTGGTGAGACAACGCCACGTTTGCGGTAAAACCAGTCGTCGGCACAATTTCGAATTCGATCTTCTAAAGCTTCACCCTTGCAACTTTTAACTGGCCCGACAGTTAGTTTGCCATCAGTTTGATCCAAAGTTTCACAGCGAACCTCTGCGATGTAGCAGCGGCATGCAGCTATAATGTCTTTGTATTCGATTTCTCGAAGACTTTCTAACATAAGCGTAACTGCAGCCAATGTTCCTTCTTCAACTTCACCTAATTTTTTAATATCTGCTTTGGTACAAGTCACAGTTGATGTATAGCCACTGCTGATGACTTCACGAACTTGTTCGCGAGTTACATATTTTACAGGCACTGGTTTTGTTGGGTCGCAAAGTCCGATGTCCATAATAACAGCATGAGTTTCTTCTTTGGTTAGGATATTTCCGTCTGTTGTAGGTTCATGATGTCTGCGGCGACGATTACTATTACCATCATCATGATCGCGGCGACTTTGGCGACTTCCACCCCATATAATAGAGGCTCCACCAGAGATGCCCACATTACCCACTACAAAACCAGTATTCCCTACATTACATTCTCGAGAAACCATTTGATTTCGTATGATACTATTGCAGTTGTTCAAACTCGGAGAACTTCGAACGTACTCGCATCGTTCGGCTTGGGTGCGAAGTCCTGGTGGGACATTACAACCGACATTGTTACCCCAGACTTGTCCGTTAGGGTTGTGCTGGTTATACTGCCATGTGCGATCGTACTGGTTTTGTGCTTGTCCGCCCTTTTTGGACTTACCGCAGCCTGCTAATGTGACGACAAAAATTGTTATACACATTACAAAAATGAGCTTTGTATTATTTGCCATATGCATTCTCCTGCATTTAAAAAATCAATAACTTAACATTTAAGCAAAATTGCAATGACGATGCCTATGGTTTACCCCATATTAAAATTCAATTACTGGTACAATTGTTGCTATATTGTTGTCAGAGGATTTTATGAAAACCATTTTTGTATTTAGCATCCTTTTGTTTTCAATAACCGTCAGTGCTAATGTGACGTTTATGCTTCGTATGGCGGACATGAAAAAAGCTGCGCCCTATGATTTTTATGTCGAAGATATCGGTTTATTTGCCTATACTCAGTCCCCAACCCGTTGCGGTGTTCGACAGACCGAAATTCATATAGAAGGATATTACGAACTTGCTAATCCTAAAGGTCTTCTTTTTAGAAAGATAAAAATGCCGGCAAAATGCATTATTCCGGAAGCCATATTTGAAAAATTTGGTTATAAAGCCAATGAGTTTATGGATATAATTCAAGATCGAACCATAACAGTGACATGCTACGAACCAGACATGCAGGGATATCCCACCAAAGTTTCGTTGTTCTTCAAAGCATACTAGATTATTCTAATTAAAAAATTGTAGGAACGAATGAAAAAACTTCTTTGGATAGACCTTGAAATGACCGGCTTGGATGTGGAAACCAACGTCGTGATTGAAATGGCTGCTATTGTAACGGACTATGGTTTCCAAGAACTTGACACCCTTCATTGCGTTATAAAGCCAGAAAAAAAATATCTCGATCAAATGGACGACTGGAATAAAAAGACCCACGCAGAAACCGGTTTACTCGATGCAATTGCTAAAAACGGCATCCCCCAGCACGAAGCTGAAACTCGCTTTTTGCAATTGATTCAAAAACATTTTGGAGAAGAAAGACCCATTATTGCAGGAAACTCTGTTGGGCATGACCGCAAATTTTTGAATCAATATTATAAAAGCATTTCAAATCGATTACATTATCGAACTTTGGATGTGACATCTTGGAAGATTGTCCTCAAGGATATTTATGGGATCGAGTATGAAAAAAAAGGGACCCACCGCGCGCTTGACGACATAAGGGAAAGCATAGAAGAACTTAAATATTATCTTAAGTTTTTTAATTTACCGAGCAAAAAATAAATCGATTAATACTTCACTAATACTTATAGTGATCTGGCTTGAATGGCCCAGTTGCAGACAACCCAAGGTATTCGCTCTGCTCTTTTGTCAGTTTTGTGAGCTCAACACCTAATTTTTCAAGATGTAAACGCGCAACTTTTTCGTCCAATTCCTTTGGTAACATATAAATTCCAATCTTGGAGTATTTCTTTTTATTTGTCCAAAGATCGATTTGCGCTAAAGTTTGGTTCGAAAACGAGTTGCTCATCACGAACGACGGATGACCTGTTCCGCAACCTAAATTTACCAAACGTCCTTCGGCAAGAACGATGATTTTCTTTCCGTCTTTAAAAATATGATGATCCACTTGCGGCTTTATGACACTTTTTTTAGTGTTTTTATTAAGCCAAGCCATATCAATTTCAATGTCAAAATGCCCTATATTGCAAACAATCGCTCCATCTTTCATCAAATTAAAGTGTTCCTTGGTGATCACGTGTTTGCAGCCGGTTGCTGTGACAAAAATATCTGCTTTGGGGGCAATTGTTTCCATCCTAACAACTTCGAATCCCTCCATAGATGCTTGCAAGGCACAGATGGGGTCAATTTCGGTGATGTAAACTTTTGACCCGTAACCGCGCAACGATTTAGCGCAACCCTTTCCAACGTCACCAAATCCTGCGATCACGACAGTTTTCCCACCCAACATGACATCTGTCGCACGCTTGATCCCATCGGCCAGAGATTCTTTACAACCATAAAGGTTGTCAAATTTGGATTTTGTAACGGAATCATTTACGTTAATTGCAGGAGCTTTTAATTTCCCTTTCGCATGCATTTTCTCCAGGTTGTGAACGCCCGTTGTTGTTTCCTCTGAAATGCCAACAATTTTCTCCATTATTTTTGCATATTTTGGCAAATGCATCATGTTTGTAAGATCACCACCGTCATCTAAAATCAGATCATAACCTTCAGGTCCCCAGCCCTCGATGGTTTGTTCAACACACCAATTGTATTCGTCTTCAGTTTCGCCTTTCCAAGCGTAAACTGGGATGCCGGCTGCGGCGATTGCACATGCTGCATGATCTTGAGTTGAAAAGATGTTGCATGAAGACCAGCGAACTTTTGCTCCAAGGGCGACCAATGTTTCAATCAAAACGGCCGTTTGAATAGTCATATGAAGACAGCCCGTTATGCGGGCCCCGTTTAAAGGTTGCACTTTTGAATATTCCGCACGAATCGCCATCAAACCAGGCATTTCTGTTTCGGCAATCTGAATTTCTTTACGTCCCCACTCTGCCAGCTCAGCGAATTTCTCTGCATTATCCATTGCTTCTCTGCACACACGATAATCCACTGTAGATTTTGTTTTGCCCATAGGTTTAGCCTTTGAAGATTTGGTTGTTTGAAGCATTGTTACCTCTGAAGATAAATTTGGAATTTAGGGTAGAGAATTAGAGTAAAAAGGTCAAGGAAGAGTCATGATTTCATAGCCGTCTTCAAGAATCAGGACGGTGTGTTCAAATTGTGCAGAAAGTGCACCATCACCTGTCGCATAATACTTTACCGACGCCCCTGGAATACCGAATTCTTTTAACGGAACGTCAGTCTCGTTAATCATCGGTTCCACGGTGATGCAGTGGTATGGTAACAGAGGGTCCCCCTTGCCCCTTTTGCCAAAAGAAGGAACAAATGGGTCCGTGTGGAATTTCCTGCCAATACCATGGCCCCCAATTTCTCGCACAACATGGTAGCCTGAACGGGTTGTAAATTTATTGATTGCAAAACCTATGTCACCAGTTGTTCCATTGGGTTCGATGGCCTCAATACCCTTTTCCATGGCCGTTTGGGCGCAGGCGACAAGGGCTTTCGCTCTATCTGTAACAGTTCCCACACAATAAGTTCGAGATGTATCACCATAGAATCCGTTCAAAATAGTTGTTACGTCCACATTAAGAATGTCCCCACTTTTCAATCTTGTGGAATCAGGGACTCCGTGACAGATAACATCGTTGACAGAAGTGCAACAGGACTTTGGAAATCCGTGATAGTTTAGTGGCGCTGGGATTGCATTATGCCGAAGTATGAAGTCATGGACGATCTTATTGATTTCGTCCGTTGTAATACCTGCTTGGATGTATTTTTCGACATATTCAAGGGTCCGGGCAGCGAGCTGCCCGGATTTTCGCATTTGCTTACATTCATCTAGAGTGAGGCGACTAACTTGCAACATAAGGTTATGTTACGTTTTTTTAAGTAAAAAAGCAAAAAAAAAGCCGCAGTCTTGGACCACGGCCTTGCTAAATAAGCTTTTTAAACGGCTTACTTCAAGTGTTTTGAAACGTGTTTTGTCATTTCAAACATGCTTACAACAGCTTTACCGCTGAAAATAGGTTTCAACACAGCATCAGCACGTATATTGCGGCGGTTTTTTGGATCTTGCAGATCGTTTTTGCGGATATACGCCCATAGTTTTTTTACAACTTCAGTGCGTGGTAGCGTTTTCGTTCCTACTACTTTTGCTAACGCAGCACTTGGCGTAAGTGGTTTCATGAAAGCCGCATTTGGCTTTCTTTTTGATTTCTTACCAGCTGTCTTTTTCTTAGTGGTTTTTTTAGTTGCCATTATAACCCTCCATTATGGTTATGGTTGTTTGTTTCAATTAAGCATATCCATTCTGGACCCATTGTAAATAAAAAAAACACGGGTCACGCGAAAACACTTATCCACCTTTATCCCATCTGTAGCAATTTTTCATTCGGGTGCCTGGCACCGTATGATTTTCCTATTCTAGCTTCCAAACCCAATCTAACTCTTCTAAAAAACCAATTTCTCGAGTGAAAACAGGCCTAAACTGGCCTCAAGCATTTCTAAAAAAAACCGATTTTATCTCTATGATGAAGGCAGTAAAGAGCTTCGAAGAAATTCTAAGCGAGAAGCTAAATAACGCAAAAAACGAACCTCAATATTCTTCAACTACCCGCGCAATAATTGAAGAAAGTGTGCCAATTTTCTTCGTAAACTTCGCACTAAAAGTTAAAAGCCCTCTCGGGCGGTACCCTAAAAAAACAATTTCTGTGAGCGAAAAGCTCACAAATTGGCTCGAAAAATGTCAAACCTTCGAGGAAAAACAGGCTGTGCAATTCTTTTTCAGCCATGGAGAAGTCGACTTTATAGATGATAGAACACTATCGAAATCATTTCGAAGGCTGGCTCTAAAGCTTCACCCTGATCGCTTTGCAAGACAAAATGCTACTGTTGTTGATCAAAAAAAGAGCCAATTCATCGAACTGCAAAAACACTATGCTTGCCTTAAAAAGCTTGCCAAATTGTCCTAGTTGATTCAAATTTCTAGGTATCTCACGGACAGGGAAACATCTTAATGACCATCAAGAGTGATGATTCGAATTTAAAGTCTACTCTCAAAGATCTCGAAACAGCTTTTCAAGAGTGGGATAAGCTCGAAATTGCCCCTGAAGCTGACCCCCATGCGCAAAATCACTTGATTAAAGAGCGTGCAAAAAATATCTTACACAAGTTAAAAGCCCAAATTGAAGAATTATCCGAATAATGGAAAAAATTGGCATTCTTATTGTAAACTTAGGTAGCCCCCGGTCACCTACGATCCCTGCCGTCAGGGATTTCCTGCGAGAATTTCTATCAGATCCCTTTGTCATAGACATACCAGCAATACCCAGATGGATGCTTGTCAATTTAGTAATAGCACCATTTAGACCCAGCAAAATCGTTGCTCGATACAAAACAATTTGGACAAGACTTGGCTCCCCCCTTACTGTTCACACTGTCAACTTTAAACAGAAGCTCGAAGATCGACTAAAACTTATTTCAAACTACGAATTTACAGTTGATGTGGGGATGAGATATGGCGCCCCCTCAATCGCGCAAGCACTCGCGGCCATGACCGAAAAAAATATTAAGAAAGTGCTTATTTTTCAACTTTACCCACACGAGGCCTTTTCGACTTCGGCCTCGTCAATTGCACATATTAAGGAAATCTCAAAAAAGTTGGGCCTTGATCCCCTGTTTGTCCCTGCTTTTTATAACAATGCTGGATTTATTGATAATCTGGTCGATCTTGTTCAAGAAAATATTCGCGGTAAAGCCGTCGACCATTACATAATGAGCTATCACGGAATCCCAATTCGTCATCTTATCAAACAATCTGGGAACCCCCTCTGTGGCACGCAGGGGTGCTGTGATCAATTTAAAATTCAAAACTGCTATAAGGCGCAATGTGAAGAGACCTCTCGCTTACTTGCCAAGAGGTTGGGGCTAAAGCCAGAAGAATACACGGTAAGCTTCCAGTCAAGATTCGATAATAAATGGTTGCAGCCATTTACAGATCATGTGGTTAGGGATTTGCCCCAAAAAGGGATTAAAAACATTGCTATTATCTCCCCCTCGTTTGTAACTGACTGCCTAGAGACAATTGAAGAACTCAAAGTTCAAGAGCGAGACCGATTCCTAAGCCACGGCGGCCATATGTATACTTATATTCCTTGTCTTAATGACAGAAGCTCATGGGTAAATACGGCTTTTGGAATGATTTCCCGCCAATTAAACCCCTAGCGGAACTCCATGAGAACCTGAGCTCAGGTAATTATCTGCATTTGCAATGTAAATAGCAAATTCGGTACGGATTTTGTCTAAAGTCTCGTGTCCCTTTTGAAGGTCAGAAGATCTTAACACCGCTTCAAGTTCTTTAACCAATCGTGCAATCTCATGGGCTCCCATATTTGCAGCACTGGAAACCATTTGGTGAGTGTCAAAAAAAATAGACTCAAAATTTTTGGCATCAATTTCTTTATCAATTTTATTTAGCTTTATTGGAAATGTGTTTTTAAATAAATCTAGCAGTTCCTTGAAAGCAGCTATTCCGAGATCTCGTTCCAATGTCTCAAAAGGTTCATATAAGTTACTCACGGGCGCTCTCCTCGGTTTCTCTAATCCATTTTTTAACCATATGTATTAAGTCGGTGGGGGTCACTGGCTTTGAAAGATAGTCATTCATACCATACGATAGGCATTTTTCTCGATCCCCTTTCATCGCATGGGCTGTCATAGCGATAATAGGAGTCTTGGAATGAAGTATGTTTCGAATGTCACAAGTCGCTTGATATCCATTGCGAATTGGCATTTCACAATCCATCAGAACAATACTAAATTCGTTCTTGCGCATCAATTCAACAGCTTGCTGTCCATCCGATGCCACCATAATATTCATCCCAGCCTTTTCTAAATATTTTTGAACTATAATTTGATTTATTCTGTTGTCTTCTACAACAAGAACCCATTGATCTTCCAAGATTGGCTCGGCCGAGGTAACGCTGTTCCGAAGATCATTTAAGTGCAACTTTTCTGCTTCAACTTTAGAATAATCAATTAAGTTATTGAGAACACCAAGAAGCTCATGGGCCGAGCTCCTGATGGATTTTACAAAATCAAGTTGTTCAAGACTGAGCGGAGTTCCCAGCAAAAGATCGGACATCCCGGTAATTCCATTTAATGGTGTCCGAATCGAGTGATTAATGTTTGCAAATACGTCTTCTATTTTTACTTCTTTGTTAGGTTTGCGGCTTGTTAGCATGGTTCCCCTCGCACTTAGCTGCAATCTACAATGACTATTTATTTTATGTTGGAAGGGTGTTTCGCGATATCTTCAATTTTCGACTGAAAGAATATAACCAAACTGTGGGACCGTCTTGATATATTCCGCCAGTGTCCCTAGTTTTTTTCTAAGCGATGAAATGTGTTTATCGATAGTTCGATCCGCAATATAGGTGCCGCGACCCCATACGCTGTCCATGATCTGCTCTCGGGAAATGATTTTTTCTCGACTTTTTATAAGTTTCACAAGGATTTTAAATTCGTTCGGAGTTAAATTAACTTTTTGCTCGCGATCCGGATAAGCTAACTTCACTTCAAAATTTGAAATATTCACATTAAACGGACCATAATTGAGCCGCTCTTCCTGATGAATAAAACGGCTGTTCTTTTTTATCTTTGATTCTACTCGTGCGTACAATTCCGCTGCAATAAAAGGCTTTGTTATGTAATCATCGGCTCCAAGCGAAAAACCGATCACCTTCTCGGTTATAGTAGATTTAGAAGTCAAAAATATAACCGGAGTAAACCGTGTGTTCACGTTTGATTGAAGCTCTGTACAGAAATCGTATCCGCTCCCATCTGGAAGAAGAATATCAAGTATATAAAGGTCGTAGGTGTTACGGGCGCACAGGCTTCGCCCCTCTGCCAGTGTAGAGGCAATATCAAGATGAAAATTGTTTTTTAGTGAAAGTTTGACAAGAAATTGAAAGTCAGCAGAGTCTTCGACAAGTAATATTTTGGTTGGCATGGGGGGCCTTTCTTACTTTTTTCTTGATGAAATATACTCTAGATGACTCGAAATTTTCAAGTAAGATTTTTAAGCACATCTTGTTTATCCTTTTTTATACGGTCCAAAGTTTCAATGGTTTTGTTCTTAACGTGCTTATACGGCATACTTTTTTTTATATGGCCCAATCGTGTAAAGTGTTCCGTCTGCGGAAATTCGATGTCTTGATTTCCGTACACAGAATACGTGAGTACAGGAATTTTTACATGATCCCGCCCATCGAGATTTTGTGCTGTTTTAAGAATTACATCTCTTCCGGAAATATCAGGCATTAACCAGTCCAGCACCAACAGGTCACAATCCATTTTTTCTAGCGAACGAACCGCATCCATTCCTGATGTTGTAATCATTGTTTCACACCCCTGCTGCCGAAAACAGGTCTCAATCAACTTCACCGAGATCGGGTCATCATCGACCAATAGCACTTTTAAGTGAGAGACATCGGTTGCGGTTAGAGACTTTTTTCCAATTTTAAGATCACTTAGATATGTCGCCCCATCTCCATAGCGATCTTTTCTCCAAATACGAATTTCGGACTTAATATTTCGTATAGCAGAGGCCAAAGCTTCTGTTGGATTAACTTTGCTAGCGTCTGCATGGAAAGTTCGAAGATTGTGTATCACCCTTAAATCTACCC
>CAUJEF010000150.1 GCA_963169515.1 Bdellovibrionota bacterium | reverse complement strand
ACCGCCTTCATGAAGAAGAGCTGCAGGTCATCGATAAAATCAAAGTACTCGATCCACAAGATAAAACTCTTGCCAAAAGAACCGAAGACGCATCACTTGTAAAAATACGCGAGCTCCTACGCCGAAAGGAATCTGAACTGTTCGGCCGCGAGCCCCACTTCATAGAACACAAGCTTGATCACAAAATGGCAAAATCGTTCATCGCCGCAGCAGCAGCTGATACTTCTACCGCCTATGAAATTTCCGTTGCGCTTTATCAAATGGAATGTTTCAAAGAAGCACTCGCTGCTCTCAACCATGCCCCGGCCTCAGCGGCGAAGGATTGGCTGCGCGTTGAGCTTTTACATGAAAACAAATTATTTCTAGAGGTGCTTACAGAGCTAAGCCACATAGAAATAAAATACGCGAGCGATCCCGAGACGGTCTACAGCTCTCTTGTGTTAAAGGCAAAAGCGCTGTGGGGACTGAATGACCGAGAAAGCGCGATACAAATTCTAGAAAAGATGCTAAAAGAAAAACCCTCTCATACCACGGCACAAACCCTGCTGCGAGAATGGAAGGCCCTAAGTAGGTGAAAAAGGTTCGAGCAAAAACGATTATAAAGTATTCGTTAATCGCAGGGCTGTTTGTCATGCTTGGGTTCACGTATTCCTATCATGTTCCAAATTTTAAAATTTGGCTCATTGATCAAATCGAACAAAGAAGTCGCCCGGCTCCAATGCGCATATTAATTTCAGATATGAAATTCACAGCCATCCCGTTAGGCGTAATTCTTGAAAATCTCCGTCTCTATCCCGAAAAAAAACAAGAAAAAAATCTAGAAGCGATCCACATAAAACGTGTAAATATTCAGCTGAGCATTTGGAGCTTGATCACGGGCCATATTCAAATTTCAAAGGTTCAATTGAATGAGCCCACGGTTGTTATCAAGTCTTTTGATTTTTTAAAATCCTCAGGGAACAGGGAGCCAATTAAAATTTCAAAACTGCTTGACGTGCCCGTGTCACTTTTTAGCATTCTCAACATGAACATACAAACAAAGGGAGATGCAGATATCCCTAATATTAACATCCAACGCCTATCCCTTGAAATTGAAAACCGTCAAAGCTCTGCGCTGGTTTCGATTATCACGCCATCAATTCAAATATCGCATCCGAAATATGGTGCCGAATTTTTGGATATGGGCATCGGAGCGCGATTTTTGGTCGACCAAAAACAAGTTTATCTTTCTGCGCTTAAAATCAGACAGGGTGATTCTTACTTGCTTGCTACGGGACAGGCCGACACGAACCTGGCAGAAGTTCGCAAGATTCAGTTAAAAATTAAGACAGACTTGCATCTTGAAAATATTTATAACGAAACGGTTAAAATTCTGGGCCCGGATAAAATCCCTAAAATATCTGGACACTTTGTAAATCAAATGGTCATTAAAAAGGACCAACAAAGCCCCATCAGCATTACGACACAAATACAAACTGCAGATCTTCGAATTAATCAGTTTGTAATTGGACAATCCAAAATAGTTGCGAATTTCCAAGACAAAAACCTTAATGTTTCAAAGCTCACCGTCACAAATGATGCAGGTAAAGTTGAGGATGAAAATCTAAAACTTCTTTTAGATGGCAATATGCATTTTAATACCGACATTAAAATCACCGATGTCCAATTGCAAACTCTTTTAAAGAACTTGGGCTTGGGTGAAGTCCCCGTACAACTTCTTGTGAATACAAGCCTACCGTGTGAAGGCAATCTGAAGGCCGAGGTCTTACTTAAGTGCACGGGCACTCTCAACCTTGCGAAGTTTCGCGTCTATGGTAACAACAAAGATATTGTAAAGTTTGTCTCTGGCAGCGTAAAAGGCACTGTTGAGGTTTCCAAGACCCAAGTAAAAACATCTGCCACGCTATCGATCGGATCTGAATCTGTTGGAACTGCCCACGGATATGTGAACTACTCCAAGGGATTTGAGTTTTTCTATGATACCCCAAAATTTAATTTTCAAGACATTGACCTCTCGAATTTGAAATTAGAAGGTATAGCGTCCCTTAAAGGGTCAACAAAGGGTGGCAGCAAAAGCGCCGTCTTCGCGCTAGAGGGTCAAGCTGATAATTCCTGGATTACTGATTATGGGTTGGGAAAATGGAAGGCCAATATCAGTTACAGCAAAGGCAATCTTTATTTCAAAAATATAAACGGCCTATTTCACACAACCAAATACACCGGAACTACAACAATTGATCTCCACGATTCTCGCATATCTGCAAACGTGAATTTACCCTATGTGGAATTGGGCGATATCCAGAAGCTATTCGAACGAAAAGTATCGCTCCCATTTGAAATCTATGGCGGTGGTACAGGCCAGGTAGAACTTGATGGGCCGCTTGAGTTCTCACTTTTAAGTTACAATTTAAAATCAAAGTTTGTTCGGGGCCACGTTGCGGGCGAGACATTTGATGAAGCTGTATTCAATGTCAGGTCGAAAAATGGAAATGTTACAACGCAAAACGCACATTTAAAAAAGGGCTCTGGGGTTGCTACACTCTTGGGGAATGCTTATCCGACGGGCCAGGTGAAAGCACAAGTTATTGGTGAAAATTTCAACATTCAAGATTTTAATATTTTCACCAAGTCGGATATGGACCTGACCAGTCGTTTGGATTTCACCATGGGTCTCTCTGATCATATCTTAAAGCCTGACACTCACTTCAATGGTAAGCTCTCACAAACTCAAATCGCGCACCAGCCAATGGATAATTCAGAGTTTGACTTGTCTTTTAAGCGAACACAAATTGCCGGAAACGCAACCCTATTCGGCCAAACAATCAAAGGCGATTTTATTATTCCACTGACTAAAGAGGCTCCCTTTAAGTTGATATTTTCGACACAAAAATGGAATTTTGCACCGCTGCTTTCTATCGTGTCTGATCATAATGTTTCGTCAGTATTTAACACTGAGCTTTCAGGTGCAATACGCGTGGAATCTCCACATG
>CAUJEF010000149.1 GCA_963169515.1 Bdellovibrionota bacterium | reverse complement strand
TTACCAATATATTCTGGTGGCCTTGCTGTGGGCTGTTTTGCTTAACGGCGTTACTATAAAAACCCCAGTGTGCGCCTAATAAAAAGAAATAAATAATAATGAAGCGACTCCGCATACTGATGTGTTTCATACCCCCTATCTTATTATAGATAGGGGTATAACAAAATTATTCTTAGCGTTTTCTATTCTAAGGCAGAGTTAAATCTCGATTGGATCAAAGTCTATGCTAATGACAGCGCCTTGTGGGGGTTTTGCAGAACCATAAAATTTAATACTGTTGTTTGTCGCATCGTAAGTCCAACCGTTGGTGCCACTGTTAGGGATTGTGATGCCATTGATTTTCACGACAATGCTTTCGATTACTGGATGTCGTGATAAAAAGAACTGGGTTGATAACGTACCGATGTTATCTTGGATCGCATCGAGTGTACTGGCAAAGCTTGTGTCACAGATACTTCCCATTACTCCATTTGTTGCGTCCACAACACTTTTGACCCGCGCCATATATTTTGCGATCGAACCGTTGGCGGCTAAACAGGCAGAGTCGCCCGGAATAATGCCAATCGCAGATACAGAAAAAATATCAGGGGAAGTTCCTTTATACGATACCAATTTGTCTAAGAAGTGTTGAATCGAATACAGGTTCGTATAATCACCGGCACCGTTATTTGCATTTTGCTTGCTCGAAGATCCGTTCCAAGAAAAATCTTCTTCGTCAGACACAATGATAATTGCAAGATGCGCGTCTGATCTAATAAAGCCAGAATTGTAATTGCTCTCTAAGGCCTCAGTAAAACTTTGTAGGGCGCGTTCATCGCCGCTGCCATTGGTGCCTTGTTTAATGTGTAGGTTGAATGCTGAAATAAGGTTTGGATATTGAGCTGGATACACCGTGTCTGGGGTCAGTACAAATAGGCCTGAATGGTTTGCTCCCAAGCCATCCTTAAATTTTACATACCCTTGCTTATAAGATTGATTCACATATAGGTGGCGCCAAGCATCCGTAACCGTAACTGCAATTTTGTAGTCATAGCCTAAGGATGAAAAACCAGTGATAAATGAATTGAAATTATTGGCTAGGTTATTTTGATTTTCGGACATCGAGCCTGAGTTATCGACAACGAACAAAATATCTAGCTTGTTATTCATAACAACATTGTTAACAAATACATCTTGCTCTGGAAGAATAGAGAAGTTCGGGTCGCCGCCGCCACATCCTGTAAGCCCCAGAAACAGGGATATTACTAATAACTTATTTAATTGCGGTCGCATAAAGCGCTCCTTCGTTTGAATATTCGTACGTCGGATCGCTTACATTCAAGACTTTACGTACAACTCTTCCTACGCATTACTTATCGGACCAAGGTCCTGAAACTGAAATTAGTTTACGTTGTTGCAATCATTAATATTATTTCATGTTGTTTCAAAACGAGACGGGCTAACAGTTTAAAACTCCTATAGGAAAAAGTTTTACTGATTTTTTAAACTTATTTTTTCGTAAAAAAAATAGACAAATTTTTTGAAATTCGCCGCCACAAAATGTGCGGCGAAGGTTATTTATATGGTTGGTCGCACGCCGTGGGCGTTTGACTCTTTTGTTCCAAAGGCGGTCATTTCCATGAACAATGCCTTTTCGCGTAGTTCGGAAATTTTTGCAGCATTCACATAGCTCATGCCGCTGCGGATGCCACCGCAAATTTCATTGATGACGTCTTTGACGTGGCCCTTGACTGGAACGAACGTGGATTCACCTTCCGGCGCCATCCCCTCTGGTAAAATCCCGCGCCAAGAAACCTGAGCTGCTTTTGATGCCATTCCTCGATACATTTTAACGCCTTTTTTGATTTCGCCCGGGGTTTCGATTGTACCCGAAAGCATACTTCCCAACATTACGCTGCTGGCACCTGCAGCAAGCGCTTTCACAATATCTCCTGATGTTTTAATTCCACCGTCAGCAATGACTGGGATGTTTTTGCTATCGGCTACTTCAGTACACATCGCTATTGCGGTTAACTGGGGAACTCCACAGCCTGTGATGATTCGGGTGGTGCACATCGAGCCGGGACCGATACCTACTTTGATAGCGTCCGCGCCGGCTTCGATCAGGTCCATTACTCCCTCTGGGGTTGCGATGTTGCCTGCGATTACATCAATGTCGCCGTGGTATTCATTTTTTAAGTATTGGATGGTTTCAATCATTGAAACAGAATGTCCGTGGGCAATATCTACTGTGATGATATTGACGCCCGCTTTGGCTAGGGCAAAGGCGCGTTCTTTGAAATCTGCGTTTACTCCAATACTTGCACCAATAAGTTTTACGCCAGCTTCTTTCATTTTTTGGACTTCAGACAATTGATTTTCGATGGACATAAAGCGGTGAAGAATACCGAATCCACCCAAGGAACTCATTGCAATACCCATGGCAGACTCTGTAATCGTATCCATGTTTGCGCTCATAATTGGGATTTGAATGTTATGTTTTTTGGTTAGTCGGGTGGTAAGGTCCGGATCTTTTCTGGATCGAACATCGGATTTGTTAGGAACCAGCAGGACATCGTCAAAAGTCAGTCCCCGGTCTCGTTCTAAAATACCCTTCCAATTAAATCGCAACGCCATTTTTTATTCCCCCTTTATACCCTGTAGTCGCACAAAGGTTAAGCAAATCATATAACCTGTTAAAATTTCAACTCCAATGTACACTAAAAGTGCAATTAACCACCCCCACAGTGAAACAAACACATTCATGCCCATCAGATAGGTGCTGGCAAGCAGATTTAGGGCTCCGGTAATAAGGTAGACGCCTGAAACGGGCCATAAATAGCCTGATACCATCTGTTTTGATCGGACCAGGGCATCAACCTTGCCCTGTTGGTAGAGGGTATCAAACTGGACGATGTAGGGGATAAATATGTACTCAAAAAGCCTACGTAATCCAGGAAATATCAGCAACAATCCGAGCGCGATGGAACCCATTCCGCGCAGAACTTCGATAATCATATGCTTAAAGTTTTTTTTGAAATGGGTGATCACGCCCGTTGTTTTGAAATTTTTGATCAAGCCATACGCTATATTGGGAAGGACTAAAAAAAGAATTAGGGTTTCTGTAAGATTAAAGCTAAGCGCTCCCAGGGTATTATAAATGCGAGTATTTTCAGCCAGGTTTGCGTCCGACGCCGCTCGCATAAAATACTGTTGCCCGATACATAAAGGTATTGTGAATAGAATAATAGGAGGCCACGCTTCCCGAAAAACTGCGGGGAAGTTTCGGATGGATTTGGAAATGATGTCCGCCACTCCAAGTTTTCTTACTGTATCACTGCTTGTCATCTGTTAAAGAAGGCTATATGTTCTTTAAATATTTGTAAAGAATCCCGTGAGCGCCCCGGTGATGAAATCGGTAGACATACAGGACTTAAAATCCTGGGCTGGGTCACACTGGCGTGCCAGTTCAAGTCTGGCCCGGGGCACCAAACGTCAAGGGTTCTTCACCAAATGTAGGGGCAGCAGCCTCTGTTAGCCAGCCCAGCCAAGCTTCAATTTTTTCTTCTTCTGAGCGCAGTCCAACAAATACAGATCAATTAGCTTTTGGTATGGAATACCAGTTTGCTCGCTCATATTCTTAAAGTAATCAATAACTGTGACGCTTAAATTGATGCCCACACTGATCTTTTTACCTTTAAGGGGGCTGGAGACCTCCTTCATTTTTGAAAAATCATATTCCTTCTTCATAAAATAACCTCTCCTTTTTAGTTACAGGTCTAGCCGAAATAATACGAACTACATTTCCCAGTTTGCGGTAGCAGTGGATAACAACTAACAAACGATTTTCACTACTATGTCCAATCACAACATAGCGATCTTCATGACTTGAGTGGTTTTGGTCTAAGAAAAATCGTGCATGCGGATCAATAAATACTTGCGCTGCATCTTCAAACCAAATGCCATGCTTTTTACGGTTTATTCGATTTTTCTTTTCATCCCACTCAAAACGTGCCAACGAAAACCTCAATCTATATAATATCTATATATTGTATAGATGTAAAGAGTTTCTGGTGGGACGTTGGTGGCAAAGACCCAGCTAATGCGGTGATTTGGCGGCATTGGGCGCACTTTAAGAAAACTGGCTATCTGCTTGTTATTGTTTATTTACTTAGTTATTCTGCGGACATAATGATTTGTGCCTTCAGGACTTAAAATCCTGAGCTGGGTCACACTGGCGTGCCAGTTCAAGTCTGGCCCGGGGCACCAAACGTAAGGAAGAAAAAAGATACGGTTTTTATAACTACACTGACCGCAAAATTTAAGAAACAATAAGAAACAAAAGGGTACAAAAATGGGATTGCTACAAGAGTTTAAAGAGTTCGCAGTTAAGGGAAATGTTGTCGATTTGGCGGTGGGTTTAATTATTGGTGCTGAGTTTGGTAAAATAGTTAATTCGCTTGTTCAGGATGTGATTATGCCGCCAATCGGTCTTTTGATTGGTGGGGTGGATTTCAAAAATTTTTTCTTCACTTTAAAAGAAGGCGCGATCCAAGCAGGCCCTTATACAACTTTGGTGGAAGCACAGAAAGCTGGGGCCATTACGATCAATATTGGAACCTTCATCACGACTGCGATTACTTTTGCAATAATTGCATTCGCAGTGTTCTTGTTGGTTAAAGCCTTTAACAGTCTTCGTGTTGAGAAAAAGAAAGACTAGACGCTAAGTCAGGGTCCACAAAAGCATAGGCTAACCAAGTTTTTTTAGAGTCTGCCATTGTTGCAGACCCACACGGAATTCTTTTTTTGCGGTTTTTAGTTCGAGCCTAAGTTCGAATAGTTTGCGATCCTTTTGCGCGGATAGGTCCGCCTTTAAAGCGTTGTACCGCGCTTTTGCGTGTTGAATCCGCCGATGGGCTTCTTCGATTTTCAGCTTTAAGGATTCCATGTGTTGATCGTAAAAACCTTTATTTTGAATTTTTCTTTTATCGGCGGACAACACGGCTTTTAGAATTTCGTTTTCCCCCGTTTTCTGCAAGCTCCAAGTAAATCCCAAAATGGACAGACTGCGAATGGTCCATTTGGTAGGGTCCCAATGGTACCATTTGATCCCATTTCGGTAGTCATTTGCAAATCGGTGATGAAAATTGTGAAAACCTTCCCCATAGGTCAAAAACGCGAGCAGGAAATTATCTTTAGCCGAAAATTTGTCGCTATACGGCTGATTGCCCCAAAGATGGCAAAGTGAATTTATAAAAAACGTACAATGGTGAGTAATGACCACTCTTGCAATGCCACCGTATAAGAATCCCCCCAACGGATATCCGAACGCGGCCCCGACGAGTGTTGGAAATAGGAACCCTACGACAACTGCGATCAAATAATAATACTTGTGCTGCCAGGCTATGAGTGGATCCATTTTCAAATCAGGAGCCATTTGATTTGCATATTTGGGATCATCTTTTAGAAAAATCCAACCAATATGAGCATACCAAAATCCTTTTTGTATGTTGTACGGGTCCTCTTCAGTATCAACATGGCGGTGGTGACGTCTATGATCACTGGACCATTTGAGCGCTGACCCCTGAAGGGCCGCAGCCCCGCAGATCAGATAAAACAGCTTCACAAACTTATTTGCTTCATAGCTTTTGTGTGAAAATAATCTGTGATATCCGCCAGTGATGCTCACGCTTGTGGCTAGGCATGAAAAAGCGAACAATATCAATAGGCTCCAGGGCATACCTTCAAGTGTTATATGAATTGGCAGAAATGTCAGAGCAATGATGGGGCTCACGATCAAAAAAATTGTATTTCCCCAATTGATTCTTCTCATAAGCCTTTCTTGTTACAACAACTTAATCATTGTCGCAGAAACGAATCAAGTGATAATCTTGCAAGAGAGGTAGCACATGAAACACGTATTAAGTTTGCTTCTGTTTATATTATTATGTTCAAGCGCTAATGCCAACCCTTTGGGCTTAGGGGTAATTATCGGAGCCCCAACAGGCTTCTCTGGGAAGTATCTTTTAAGCAAAGTAAATTCCATTGATGGCGCGATCGCATGGTCCTTCGGTGACGACCATGCAATTCATTTCCATGGCGATTATTTATGGCAGAAAAATAATGTATTTAGTGAATCCGATGCTGTGATCGATTTATTTTATGGCATAGGTGCCCGTTTTATTTCGCGCGATCCCCCGCGTGGTGACGATGATGATGATACTGTGAGATTTGGGCCTCGAATACCGATTGGACTGCGATATATGTTTAGAGAGCCACGAATCGAAGTTTTTATCGAAGCGGCTCTGATTTTCAATCTCATTCCTTCTACAAGTGTCGGACTTGATGTGGGTTTGGGGGGGCGATATTTCTTCTAGCGTTTTACAGGTTTGCCTTTCCAAAGCAGAGGGGGGGCTTGAGTTATCAACGTTTAAAACAGCTAAATTTTTTAAAGAACAAGGGCATCAATCGGTAACTTTGTGTTTAAAAAATTCATTTTTAGAAAAAAAATTATCTGAGACCGGATTAGACTCTATTTCCGTGCCTCGGAAAGAATATTTCTCTCCCCACATTATTCGAGTCTTATCCAGGGCAAACCAAAAATATCAATTCCGAGCAGTCTTTGTTCATCAATTGCGCGACCTATGGCACACCTATTGGCTAAAGAGAAAAAATCCAGATATCAAAATCTATGGTTATGCTCGAATGTTTTTGTATGGGGTAAATAAAAAAGATTTTTTGCATAGGAAAATCTATGGGCAACTGGAAAAGTTGCTTGTTTTAAGCGAATCACAAATTCCAACATTGCTGGAGTGCCTGCCAGTCCCCAAGGAAAAATTTTTAACAATTCCAAACGGGATTAATCTGGCTCAATTTTTTCCAAAAGATCGCACATCAAGTGTTGTACAAAATATCCGTAAAGAGCTGGGCGCAATTTCAAATACCGAAAAATTGATCGGGTTAATCGGGCGATTGGATTTCCAGAAAGGGCATCGCGAATTCGTTGATGCGGCAAGAATACTTAAGCCCAAGTTCCCCGGTGCGCGGTTTGTAATGATCGGATCGGGGACAGAGGGGCAAACTGAATTCGAGTCCGAGATTCGAAATAAAATCAAGGGAGATGATTTATCAGAAACGGTACGACTGCTAAAGTTTAGAGCAGACATTCCTGACGTGATGAATGCTTTGGATGTTTTTGTATTACCTTCTTATAACGAAGCTTTTGGAAATGTATTGCTTGAGGCAATGGCTTGTAAAACCCCGTGCATTGGAACAAATATAGGTGGAATCCCAGAGCTTTTAGGAAACGGGGAATATGGAACCCTTGTAAAATCGGAAAGCGGAATGGCCTTGGCATCTGGTATTGAAAGAGTTTTGGAAAATTACAACACTTATAAAGCTGTGAGCGATAAAGCGTATCAACGAGTTCTTGCAAAATACGATTCAAGGATTGTCTACAAGAACCTAGAGGCACTCGTCAGTTCATAATATGTGCGCCAGAGTCCACGTACATTGTGGTTCCGGTTATATGCGGGCTTGCAGTACCAAGTAAAAAGGCGCCCAATTCTCCAACGTCTTCAGCGTTGATATTTTCTTTTAGTGGTGCCTTTTCTTCCCCGGCTTTTAACATATTACGGAAATCTCGAACTCCTACTGCGGCAAGTGTTTTTACGGCGCCAGCTGAAATTGCATTTACCCGGATTTTTTTTGGTCCCAGGTTGTGGGCAAGATAGCGAACAGAAGCCTCAAGGGCTGCTTTTGCTACTCCCATCACATTGTAATTCGGAACCACCCGATGAGCGCCAAGGTAAGATAGCGTAATAATTGAACCACCACTTTTCATTAATTTTTCAGATTCCCGAGAAAGAGAAATCAAAGAATAAACGCTAACATCCATTGCAAGCAGGAATCCATCTTTGCTGGTCTCAACAAAAGGCTTCTCCAAATCCTCACGATTGGCGAAGGCTACTGAGTGAACCAAGGCATCCATTTCGCCCCACTTGTCTGAAAGGTTTTTAAAAAAGGTTTTGATTTGAGCTTCGTCCTGGACGTCTAAGGGTTCGATTATTTTTGCACCAACGCTTTCCGCGAGGGGGCGAACACGGCTTTCCATTTTATCGTTTACGTAAGTGAAAGCGAGTTCGAAACCGTCACGATGAAGTGCTTTTGCAATTGCCCAAGCCAAACTGCGTTCATTTGCCACACCAACAATGAGTGCCTTTTTCATCATCCACCTCGATTAGTGATCTATTATAAGAAGCAAATTCCATTTGTAAACCGAACTTGATATGACGCATTGTGGGCTCGAGTAAATTGACAAACAGTGCCTAACTTATAGAGTGGGAAAGGTTCAATCTTTTCGAGAAGGGATTTTTGTGAAGGACGTTACTCCAAATACATCGCGTGATGCGGTAACAAAATATTTAAAAATTGCGATCGGGCTGGTGGTTGTAATTGCGATTGCAGGTGTCGCTTACACCGTAAAAAGTCATTATAATGAAAAAAATGAAATGGAAGCCCAGACAGCTCTTTTTAAAGCAGAATTGACTTTTGAAAATACCTTTAAAGAGGCTCAAAAGAAAATTGAACATCCAGCAGATGCCAAGAAAAATCCAAAGAAAAAGGAAGAGGAAAAAAGTGTCAATTTTTCTGACGTTGATTTTTCCAAAGCTATGGATCTTTATAGAAAAGTCATAGCTGAATATCCAAAATCAGACGCCGCACTTCTTGCAGCCCACGGGTTGTCTACAATTTACGTTGAAAAAAAACAATTCAAAGAAGCCCTTGACGCCTTAAAACAAGTGAATGGTGGCGACAAGGATGATCTTATTTCTGCGCTGACGCGCCTAAAAATGTCTGGCCTTTATGAAAAGGTCGGGCAGTGTGATGAGTCCCTGAAAATTTTGAATTCGATTGCTTCAGATAAACGCTATGATTACCTGAAACCTGAAGTACTTTTAAAAACAGGAATTTGTTATGAGCGACTGGGGCAAGCAGACAAGGCGAAGGAAGTGTATACTCAAATTACCCGTGAATTTTCGAATTCAATGTCTTCGCAAGAGGCAGAAAAATATCTCAAATTGTTAACCTTAAATAAGGGGTAAATGTTGAAGCGTTTAATATTGCTTTTGCCGTTATTGGTAGCGTGTTCGACAACTGAAAACTTGCGGTCGCGAAATCTCTATATTACACCCCAATGGATTCGTAATACCCTGGACAAAGAATATCTGGGGCCCAAAATCATTCAGACAATGTCTCCATTTATCAACGAAGATCTTTTATTTCAAGGGAACGGCGTAGACGGATTTGTTGCCTTTCACAAAGGCAAGGGGACCGTGGCTTGGAAAAAGAATCTTAAAAACGGGGCGTCCTCTGGCGCGAATATTAAAGGTCAATTTCTTTATTTCGGTTCCAGTGATGGGCAATTTTATGCCGTAAATAAGCGGACAGGAGAAACCCTGTGGTCTTTTCCCACCCAAGCCGAGACTCTTTCTGCCCCGACGATCAGCGATAGCGTAGTTTATTTTTTGACCTCGACAAGTATTCTGTATGCTCTTGATGTCAATACAGGGAAGGTTCTTTGGAATTATAATCGACGCGAGAAGACGGCTTTGTCAATTCGGGCAAATACGACCCCGATTGTGGATGGAAATTTTGTTTATGCGGGGTTTAATGACGGGTTTCTTGTTGCCCTTGGACGCACCGATGGAACTTTAAAATGGGAAAAACAGTTAACTCGCGATACCCGATTTAGAGATATTGATGCAACACCAGTAATCAGTGGCAATGTGATGTATGCATCCAGTTACGAAGGTGGCCTTTTCGCCATGGAAAAAACGACGGGCAAGACCCTGTGGACCTTTGAGCAAGGTGGATTTGCGCCAGTAACGGTCCAAGATAAACGGATCTATTTTTCATCTACGAATGGATCGGTTTACTCTTTGGACAAAGACACCGGGAAACTTGTTTGGACCTACAAGGTTTCAAAAGGCGTCCCAACGCAACCGTTGTTTTATAAAGAGCTTATATTGTTCGGCGAAAGCATGGGATCACTTGTCGTTTTGCAGGCTTTGGACGGTAAGTTTGTAAAATCTTTTACCACCGGAGAGGGAATTTCTGCGCGACCGAGCTGGGACTCTGAAACGGACAATGTCTATGTGATGTCTAACCATGGCCTTTTATACGCACTAGAATTATCATGGCGCCGCCCCCAACAGTCATGGCCATGGGAGACCGCGGAATGAAATATTTAATACTGCTATTGGCTTTTGTAGGTTGCACCTCAAGACCATGTCGGACCATTCAAGCTGATCCAAATTCCAATACAACGATGGTTTATAAGTACGATGGCACACTTCAGTGTGGGATGGGAACAGAAATCACCCTGGATCAAGCCCAGAAAGAGTTAAAGGCAATTAAAGTACTGTCAAAAGTGAAAAAGCGTGACGGTTTGATGCGCATTCAAGTTTGCGGTTCGGCATCTGGCCAAGCTAATGTTTTTGAAATCCCGACTGACAAAGTTAAAGAGGCAGAAAAACTAGGCTTTAAAATCTGGAATTTTTAGATACAGTTATATTGCTGGAGTTATTCAATGGCTGATATTGGGTTATTAATTATAAGGTTAACATTCGCAGGAACGCTATTAATGGCCCATGGTTGGGGCAAGATGATGGGCTTTGCAGAAATGGTTGCAGAGTTCCCGGATCCTCTGGGTCTGGGGCCGCAAACGTCATTGGGTTTAATGGTGTTTGCAGAGGTAGTTTGTGCATTTCTGTGCTTTATTGGGCTTTTTACGCGATTATGTGCGATTCCCGTGGTGATTGCTATGGCCGTTGCATTTTTCATTATCCATAGCGATGATCCATTTGAAAAAAAAGAAATGGCGTTGCTGTATATGGCGGCTTTTGCGACCTTGGCGTTTACAGGGCCAGGGAAGTATTCAATAGATCGTAAGTAAGACAAAGCAAAATATCCGATAAGTATCTAAAGTGATTCGAGAAATTGCTTGCATTTATTACGGGGTCATAAAGAATTTGCATTTTATCCCATTATATGGGATAGTGATAAAAGATGATCCGCTCTATTAAAGATAAAACAACGCGCGACATATTTGATGGGATTAACTCTAAGCAGGCGAGAAAGATCCCTTTTCAACTCCATCAAAGAGCGAGAGATCTATTGGATGTTTTAAATGCAACTACAAAGCTTGAAACGCTGAAGATACCTCCAAGTAACAGGTTTCACGCATTGAAAGATGATTTAAAGGGTTTTTATAGCGTTAGTATAAACAGCCAATGGCGTATTATTTTTAGATGGGTCAATGGTGATGCTGAAGAAGTACAAATCGTTGATTACCATTAGATCAGAAAGGAAAAATAAAGATGATTCCAAAAAATCGCACTCCATCACACCCTGGCGAAATCCTTGATCGTATTTTTTTAAAAGATATTGGTCTTTCACAGTCGGAGTTCGCAAAGCATCTCGGCTGGAAGCCAGGAAAAGTAAATGAAATTATTAATGGAAAACGCGGGATTAGTCCCGAAACAGCCCTTGCTTTTGCAGATGCATTGGGAACTGATTCTGAGTTATGGCTCAACCTGCAAACTATTTACGATTTGTGGCAGGCAAAAC